>JAQWFD010000003.1:12686-155673 GCA_028704555.1 Desulfobacterales bacterium | reverse complement strand
GCCCGGTCTGGTTGAGTGTAGTTCCTCTCATTGAATAGTTTTTTGGCAAAATCTCTATTCTCAGATCGGGCTATTTTTGTCTACCTATTTTTCTCATCCATTTTGATATTAAGCAAAACTACGCTGGAACTATATGGCCGCACTTATGACCAACCCCAACCAGCGTCATTTTTCGCCTTCTCAACATATTTATTCAAGATATAAGAGATACCCCGTCGTGACAGTTGTAGCTGCTTTTGGTTTACAAACAGGTGGTTATCATTCCTGGATATTCCTGGTTGGTATTTTTTCATTTCAAGATATAAGCTGAGGGCCTCAGAGGTTTTGCTCATGAGCGGCACTTGTCGAATCTTGCGGCCCTTACCGTGCAGTCTTATGACGGCTGGAGAGGATAAACGCACATCCTTTACTCTAATGTTTATCAACGCCTGTACCCTGGCACCGGTATCGTAGAAAACAGACAGGAGGATGGTATTCCGGAATCCATCAGTCGTTGAGACGTCAGGTTGGAACAGAAGAATTTGCACTTCTTGACCAGTAAGGTAGGAGACCAGGGTCCGAGGGTGCTTTTTGTTCGGTATTGAAATTATTTTTTTAAATTCAAACAGATTCTCCGGGAATTCTTTCTGTACGCAGTGAACAAATGAATGAATGAATGAATTACAGCAAGTCGCTGGTTGCGAGCCCCCTGTGTCAGGATAGATGTCGCCTCAATTGAAAATTAAAAACCGGGGCATTGAGGGGATTTTATGGGATATTCTATCGGAATAAAAAAAGCTGTGATAAAAAGGTACTGATGGGTGAAAAACCCCATCATGAAATAGCAAGAGAAGCCGGTATCGGTTGATCAACCTTGACGTACTGGCCCAAACACCACAAAAAAGATGGAAATATCAATTTGAAACAAAAAGAAAAACGCCCCAGGACTGGACCGCTGGGGGCGCGCTTCGCTTTGCCCCCAGCCCCCTCCCTGCGATCGGCGGCCCGTGAGCTTAAACGTTAGTCGCCAGCCATATTGGCGGAAAGCGTGTCATATAATGAAATAGCGTGTCGTGCATGGTAAGAATTGACTGTTCGTGATTTTCTCAAACCAAAACCAAGGAGGACCAAATGAAAAAGCTCGTAACGCTAATTGCTGTGGTGACAATGTTCGCCCTCTTTTCTGACACTGAGGTATTGGCACAGAAAGGGGTTATGAGACAAGGCGGAGGAGGCTGGGGAGCGGGGGCAGCTTACGGTAGGATGTACAACTCTCAGACCGTTGAAACTATCATTGGTGAGGTCATCTCAGTCGACAAGATCACACCTGCAAAAGGCATGTCTTACGGCATCCACGCTGTTATTAAAACAGACAAGGAAACGATCTCTGTGCATCTTGGCCCTGGCTGGTACATTGAAAATCAAGACATGATAATTGAGCCAAAGGAAAAGATTGAAGTGAAGGGTTCGCGCATCACCTTTGAGGGCAAGCCGGCCATCATCGCCGCAGAAGTCAAAAAGGGAGACGCGGTACTGGTGCTTCGGGATGCAAACGGTTTTCCTGCCTGGAGTGGTTGGAGGCACAGGTAGCATTTAGGGAGAGAAGTGAAGCTACGGCTGACGAAGGGGGCAACCAGGCTGCGAGAACAGCTGCGGCGCTGACGCGTCAAGTTTGGGTGGCGCAGCTGGTTACCCCAGGCGTTATAAGGCTTAAAACCATGGATAATGATGTGAAAAAACCTTGGGAAAATTTTCTTAATCCTAAAATTCTTCGCTCAAATCTTATAGTTTCTTCTGTTTTTCTTTCAGCATTTGAAATGCTTAAAGGAATGCGTTTTAAAAAAACCTAAAGGAATGTACACAAGCGGCTTTAATGAAAACGGTTGGATTATAGATAAAAAGTATAATTCTCTCGTGCTTTCCTTGATGGCAGATATCGCATTAGGTTCTGATGAAAAGTCGGAATACTATTATAATGTAATGAATTTATTCGCAGAAACCCCTTATAACCTGTCACTTGAGAGGGACCGGGAAATGCCGTGCCGCTTTTGGTAGCCATTTTTTAACCAATATTTTCGGCTTTTCGTTTGTTGTCTGTAATCGTTTCCCGGCTCCTCAGTTTCGGCATTCGGCGGGGAGAACGGTTCTGTCGGAGCGATTCATACAGATAATCTGCAGACATATTTATGAGAATTTATAAAAGGAGATATCGTGGACATCGACCCCGTTGAGCATAAACTTGAAACCAGGAACCTGAGGCTTTCCGACTATAATGATATAGAAGCCATAATGAAGCAGGTGTATTCAGGAATGGGCGGCGCATGGAGTAAAGATGAAATTTCGAGGCTTCTGACACTATTTCCGGATGGACAAATCTGTATCGAAGATAACGGTCGAGTGGTTTGCGCAGCGTTGACCCTTATAGTTGATTACTCGAAAATAGAAGATAACCACTCATATGAAGATATTGTTGATAATGGAAAGTTCAGTAAAAATGACTCTGAAGGAGATTATTTGTACGGAATTGATGTTTTTGTTCACAAAGATTACCGGGGCATGCGGCTTGGGAGGAGGATTTACGACGCCCGAAAGGAGTTGTGTGAAAAATTAAATCTAAAAGGGATTATTGTTGGTGGAAGAATCCCGGGATATGCCAGGTATGCTAAGGAGTTATCACCCGACCAGTACATCGAAAAAGTCAAGAACCGGGAGATCATTGACCAGGTCTTGACGTTTCAGCTGTCCAATGATTTTCACCCCAAAAGAGCGATTCGAAACTACATTCCAGAGGACAGCGGTTCGAAAAGTTATGCCGTTTTATTGGAATGGAATAATATTTTTTATGCAAGCAAGAAGAAGTTTATCTGGGGAAGAAAATCAAATGCACGGATAGCCACGGTTCAGTGGCAAATGCGATTATTTAAAGGGGTTGATGATCTCCTTCAACAGGTAGAATTTTTTGTCGATGCGGTATCCGGTTACAAAGCAGACCTGCTTCTTTTCCCCGAAATGTTTAATGCTCCTCTTCTTGCTCATTATGACCAGAAAGAGCCCGCGATAGCCATGCGTTTACTTGCTGAGGTAACCGAAGAGCTGCGGGATGCCGTATTGCAAATGGCAATAAAACACAACATTAATATTGTCACTGGCAGCCTTCCTGTGTATGAGGAGGAAAAGCTGTTCAACGTCTCATTCCTTTGCCGCCGTGATGGTACCTGGGATTCGCAATACAAACTTCATATTACGCCGGACGAATCTGAATGGTGGGGGTTTCAGGGAGGAGATAATTTGCAGGTATTCGACACGGATATTGGCAAAATAGGCATCCTTGTCTGTTTCGATGTCGAATTTCCAGAGCTTTCCCGCATTCTTGCCGATAAAGGTATGAAAATATTATTGATACCATACTGGACAGATACAAAAAATGCTTACCTGAGGGTCCGGCGTTGCGCGCAGGCCAGGGCTATTGAGAATGAATGCTATGTGGTCATCACTGGCAGTGTTGGTAATCTGCCAAAGGTTGAAAACATGGACATCCAGTATTCACAGGCGGCCATTTTCACTCCGTCTGATTTTGCATTTCCCCATGATGCGGTGGCTGCCGAGGCAACTCCAAACACAGAAATGACGCTGCTGGCTGATTTGGATCTTGATCTTCTCAAAGAGATTCAGCAACACGGAAGTGTTCGAAATCTGGAAAGCCGCAGGTCAGATTTGTATGCCACAAAATGGGTAAAATAAGAAAAAAGCCGAATAATAACGAATTAAAACGGTTAAGGAGACCGAAGGAGCGTGGGGTCACCCTTGATTTGTAATTATAGATATAAAATCACAAATCAAGGTTTGCCCCCCCATCTTGCGATCAAATAGTCGATGAATTAAAAACGATAGCGCATACCAATATGAAAAGAGTCTTCATAGTCCTGGTTCCCTATATTGTCCAGTTCAAAACGCAATTTGCGATACCCGATAAAACCGGTTGCACGAGGGATAACAGTGACTTCGAATCGAGCGGTAAAGTCCAGTAATTGGTCGGCATCACCAAAGGTTAGAATCGATGGCCCGTAAAAAAAGTCAGCGGTGACGGCCATGGGCATATCGAAATTAACCGGAATGTCAAACCGGGCGCCAGCGCCTGGAGCCAGTACGAACACATCTTTGTTCGTCGGTTCAGTAAGCAAGCTGATATAAGCCCTGGCTCCGACAGAAAACGAGAGCGGTATTGGCAGCCTGTCCTTGAGCAACCCCGGCAACATCAGCCCGGCATTGATTATAATATCCCGATCTTCGTTGAAATAAAAGGCAGCTGAAAGCTTGCTCTCTTCCATTTCCATCAGCCTTATATCTTTGCTATAGTCGACCTGAAACGCTTCTTCAGCAACGTAAAGCCCCAATTCGCCTGCTTCTGCCCAACAGCAGATTCCCATCAGCAATACGGCCAAAATAAATCCAGTACGTCGCATGTTTGCATCCTTTCTGCCCTGTTCAGGCATTTCTGTGCTGCGATTAAAGTAAAATGGAATATATGTATGACTGGCTTCTTTGCGTTCGGACAGCGATTTCACCTTCGGCCGCTTCCAAAGGATCAGTGAAGTATGGAAACAATTGTTGTCTTAAAAAGGGTTCAATCAGTAACGGGTAACAGGTGAGATTTTTGCAATATATTATTATAATTAAAACAGATTGATTGCGTCAGTCAAGAAGAAACAAACAATGCTTTGCAGGAAACAACATTACCAAGAGCAAATGGATCTAATCCAAAAAAAATGATCCAAAAAATTAATGAGGGCATTAAAAGCAATCCTTCATATAAAATAAATTGCGTCTGTACGATTTATTTAAATTAAAACACTCCAACCGCATGAGTTGATGCCGTTGGGGCGTTCGGATTGAAATTTCACCCGGATTTCAAAGCATTCCGGAAATCCGTTCGGTAACCGTCAATTTCCCGGATCAATTCTCAACTGTGAATGCAATTTCCAGTAAAGTATCTTTTTCAACTACCAGTCCGGAGATATCAAGCGATGCCCGGCCTTGTCCGTGATGGAAAGAGTCATCCGAATCTATTCATTATTGCCGAACCGGACATCCGGCGTTACGGTGACATGGTATCGATGCAGGGGCCCGGTGGTCCTGACAACCCGTATGTCATCAATGGCATAAGTCCTTGAGTACGACACATTGCCCTCCATATGATGTTTAACGCAAATCATTAAAAATAGTTTTTCAAGTTCTGCATGGCCTTCACAATATCCTGGATCGCCTCGTGCATACCCGCAGCGCCGGAGCCTATTTCCGATGCTTCTTTCTGCTCAATCCTGCTCTGAACCTCGGCTTTGATTCTTTTCAGTTCCTGAGCGTGTCTTTCAAACTCCAGCCGACGCTCTTCCTCCATGTCTTTGATGGCATCGGAATTAATCTGTTGAATGAGTTCATCAGCCTCAGCCAGTAATTGTTCGATATTCTTGGATTCCAAGGCCTTTGGCATCATCATATTTCCTTTCCATGAGTCTTCGGCTGTTCACCTTGCTGCCGCCGTCATTTCCCGCCGGAAAGCGATTTAACGCCCAATGTTTCGATCAACCGGTTGATGTCGGTGGTCTTTAAATTCATCCCACCCTCCGAGACCGGCAGCAAAATGATACGCTTTCCCTGAATCGCCTCGGCGATTCTCAGTTTCACAATCGCCTCACCGCCCGCCCCTGCCAGGGCGTTGTTCATTTCCCTGATCCCGCTGGCTTCTGCGATGCCTTCAGCCCGGATGGCTTTGGCAAGGAGCTCCTGCTGTTCCTGGTAAACGTCGGCCTCGATTTTGTTTTTGAGGTATTGACCGTCGGCGTCCGCCACCATTTTATTGACTTCGCCCTTAGCTTCTTCCAGTTTGCGCTTGTATTCCTCTGTGGCTGCGTGCTGGGCGGACTTGTTTTTCTCCACCTGCTGATCGGCCACTTTCTTGTCTTCGATGGCCTTCTGATACTCGGGGTTGAAACGGTAATCATTGGTCAGCACCTTTTCAACGATGATGCCCATGGGCCCCAGAATTTCCTGCAGCACCTTCCGGGCCTTTTCAGACTGGGCTTCGCGAGCATCGGCCACATAAAAGGCTTCCGTTTTAAGTTCACCGAAGATGTCCCTCGGTTTGCTCCGGGCGACGGTCCGGACGATTTTATCCCGCAAGGTGATGTCATCCCGGGCCACGTACTGAAGAATATAGGGCGCCTTGTTCGCATCGATACGATAGGCGATGATCACATCCAGACTGATGTCGTTGCCGTCGATGGTTTTCAGCAACAGATCGTCTCTGGATTTACGATCGCCCTTCACCTGTGAATGGGTCATCTCCAGGTTCTGTAATTTGGTGTCAAAGACATTCCAATCGTTGATAAACGGGAGGAAAAAATAGGTGGCGCCCGGGGCGTATATCCGGTCTTCAACGCCCTTCGGTCCGATAAAAGCCATTTTGCGGGTTCTAACGCCTACCTCTGTCTCGCCGGTGGTATGGGGAATACAGCCTGCCGAAGCGAACATGGCCAGCATCAAAGCAACCCGGATCAAGATGTGTTTCATTTGCCGTCTCCTTTACGGACGTCAAACAATTTCAGGGCATTGTCCAGATTCAACGGATTGACCCCGTCCGGACCGTCACTGGGCAGAATGATCACGTCAAGGCCCTTGTATGCATCGGCCATTTTCAGCCCCACCATGCGCTCGGAGCCGATTCCTTTGAGGGCTTCATTTTTCAGGCGTACGCGTTCGGCCTCTGCCAGCTTCACCAGCAGGTCGGCCTCCGCTTTTTTCTTGCGAACGTAAAAATCCTTTTCGGCGATCTTGCGGGTGACATAGGCTTTGCCCTTTTCAAGCTCAACAGCGGCAATGACCATCCCTTCCTGCACGATTTTCTTTAATTCGGCCTCCTCCCTGGCCGCACGGGCCGCCGCCTGGTTGGTAAATACCATCTGATCCTGGAGCTTTTTTTCCTCTATGTTTTTCTGGATTTCCTTACTGTATATAAAATAGCGCACCAGCACCTGATCCACTTCAATGCCTTTTAAATTCAATTCATTGTTGAGTCTCTGTTTGGCTTCTTCTGTCTTCCGGACCCGCATCGGACTGTTGTAGAATTCTTCGGTGGTCAATTTCCCCAGGGTCTCTTTCAAGGCCGGTTCTGCCTTGGGAATAATGCCGTTGTCCTCAAAGAGGGTTCCGGGACCGATGGTGGTAAAAACCAGGTAGGGGTCCTTGATGTGGTAAAGAAATGAAACGTCCACATCCACAAAAAACCCATCCGATGTCTGAATGTGCGCTGCCCGGTCTTTTCTCGCCGCCCCTGCGGCGGTATCCGGAAAGTTGGTCAGCTCCAGCACCTGGATGCCCTTGGGAAGCCGGTATATCTGCTGCAGTCCGAAAGGCAGAACAAACGTCAGGCCCGCCTGATAGATCTTTTTTTGAACACCGCGGTTTATGCCGACCCGGGCCACCTTGATCCCGTACTCATCGGGCTGAACGTAAACAAAAAAGAGGTTATAGCCGACAATTACCAGCACGGCCCCGGCGATGAGGATCTTCACTGCGCCCGTCCGCCTGAGATGCAGCACAGGAAACCTGAACTTCGCCATCCATTCATTGATGTATAACAAAATCCTATCCATTGAGGAATTACCCATGGATGCATGCTCCTTTCAAAGAATATTGCCCACAATGACGACGACGATATTTTCCTTAATAGATATATTGTTCGCATATTCTGCGGTAATGATAGCCATATATTGATAGCGTTATTGCCACGGATATCAGCCTGGGCCTGCAGATCAGTGTCCAGAGTATCAGCTGCCAGTAATGAAACCGCTCCTTGCCCAGAATACCGAGCCGGAAAGCGGATCGAAAGAGTGAAAGGAACCGCTGAATATTTATCGGCTGATTGATTTCAGGCGTCTTTAGTTCCTTCAATAAAGTTCTGACCCGACGGTAATAGTTTTCAGGAGAGTAAAGCTGTTTCATAATTGATTGATACCCCTCCAGGAGCCTGTCCATGCCCATTCGGGGGATAATATTGGTTGTTCCATCAACATTATCCCCGGAGAAGGTATCGACAACACGGCTTTCCCTTTGAAGCCGGTCAAAGAGACGTGTTCCCGGAGGTGCCTGGAGCATTCCAACCATTGCGGTGACGATTCCGCTCTTCTGAATAAAATCGATCTGCCGCTGGAAAATAGAAGGACTGTCGCTGTCAAAGCCCACAATAAAACCGCCCATCACCTGCAACCCTGATCGGTGGATAATCGCCACACTTTCAAGGAGATCCCGGTTTTTATTCTGTATTTTATGGCATTCCGCCAGGCTGACCTCATCGGGCGACTCGATGCCGATAAAAACACTATCGAATCCGGCAGTTACCATCATATCCAGTAGTTCAGGGTCATCAGCAAGATTGATGGAGGCTTCCGTGAAAAAAACACATCCCTTTTTATCTTTTCGCCATTGGATCAGGGCGGGCAGTAAATGCGTTTTAAGGTAGCCCTTATTTCCAATAAAATTATCATCAACAAAAAAAATACTGCTGCGCCAGCCGGAAGCATAAATACGGTCCAGTTCCGCGACAACTTGCTGTGGCGTTTTCAATCGCGGCCGGTGACCGAATAAAGCCGTCACGTTGCAAAATTCGCAGTCAAACGGGCATCCTCTGGAAAACTGAATGTTCATGGACGCATATCGTTTCATTTTTACCAGATCCCACGAGGGAGCCGGGGTGTCGCAAAGATCGCAGAAACCCGAAGCCCTGTAGACCTTTTTTAGCTGTCCGTTCTGCAAGTCCGATAAAAAAGCCGGCAGCGTCAATTCCGCTTCGTCGAGAACCAGATGGTTTACCTCCCCGAATTCATCGGGTTCAGCGGTAAAAAGCGGCCCGCCGGCAACGACTGTTAAATTCGAAGCTCTGCAACGGGCGATAATCTGTCTGGCCGATTTGCGCTGAACCGCCATACCTCCGATAAAGGCCATATCCGCCCATAAAAGGTCTTTATCCGTAAGGTTGTCCACATTTACGTCCACAAGACGCCTGGGCCATTCTGCCGGCAAGAGAGACGCGACGGTGATCAGGCCAAGCGGCGGGAAGGCCGCTTTTTTTCCGATAAAACTTAACGCGTACGTGAAAGACCAAAAGGTATCGGGAAATTTTGGATAAATCAGAAGAACCTTCATATCAGCAACCTCATTTCCGCATTAATATGGGGAAAAAAACAATGACGGATGTGGGCACTTCTAAGGAAGCATCAAGATTGCCCGTCAAAAAAGAGGTGAAATCACAGGCCGCTGTGCGCCAACAGGTTCAGTGCGGCCCGATGTTATGCCTTTTCAGAACAATTATTGGTACCGACTGCCGGATGCCAGTATCCCCGGCAGGGGGTTGTGTCGTACATCAATTTTGATGTGGCTTTTTCGAAGGCTTCCCACATTTTATAGCGATGAAAGATTCACAAGCCAGTCATAGGATCAGCCCGAGAATGCCAAATAAAATGAGATAGATGGCAACGATGTAATTCAACAGTCTCGGGACAAGCAGAATCAAGATTCCTGCGATTATAGCAACCACGGGCTGTGACGACATACTGATTTGCATGTTAGATGGTCTCCTTTCCAAGCGCTGCATGAGTCAGAATTTCACTGATTCATGGGCAAAAAATTCGGAGAAGCGCCAGGACGCTGCCCCGCCCCCACGCTTCTATATCCTGGTCCTCTTGACGCCAACGCGCCCTGGACTGTATTTTAAAGATCTTCCAGTATAAAGTTACCAATCCATGTCCGTTCAGTTGGGCAGAAAGCAGCATGCCGCCAGGCAAAAACGTTCGGCGGCCCCGCCTTATTTGAACCGTGAGGCCGCATTGTGATAGGCGGCCTTGACTTCCGACCAGACTTTTTCCGCACCTGCTTTGACAACTTCCCAGGCCTCATCGCCGGAGGTCTTCAACTCCTGCAGCTTGGTCCTGGCCTTATTCTGTTTTTCCTCCAAGGCGTCGATGGCCTTATAGTAATCGATCTTCGCGTCGGCCTTGGCATTCTCCGCCTTGGCCTTGAGCAGAGCGATCTGCGAGTTCCATTCCTTCAACTGTGCATCGATCTTTTCTTCGTACGCTTTTCTTTTGTCCTTCATCAGAACCTCCCTTGATTGAAACGTTTTGACTCCCCTTCAGCCCTTCTTTTTTCCCATGACCCGCAACACGATGCCGCCCACGAGGCAAATTCCACCCACGATCGGCGGAAGCGGAAGTGTGCTCGTCCTGTCAGCCGTCATGTGGATAGAACCCACATCGACGGCCTTTTCTCTGGTCGTAAAGGTAATGCCCTGATACGCGAGAATGCAAAGATTCCCACCACAATGAGGAGGATGCCCGTCAACGTGTAGATTTTCATCTCACACCTTCCTGATCCAGCCGGGTTTAGTTTATGACTTCCCGCTGGCTACAGAATTCTGCGACCCTGAATGAGCCTGACCAACACGACGATAACAGCAATCACCAGCAGGATATGGATGAAACCTCCGATCGTGTAACTGCTCACCAATCCCAGAAGCCACAGGATTACCAGTATTACAGCAATCGTCCACAACATTTTATACTCCTTTTGAGTTGTTCCGCCTTTGCCTGGCGGGATGCTTCTCCGCACAAGGTGACGTTTCCATCTTTGGCCTGAACCCTGGTGTTGCTACCGCTGCGGTTCAGATGAAGCAGGAGGGTGACTTTCACTTTCTCACCGAGCCGCACCCGAATTCAGGGTAAAGGACGCACCTTTGACCTCCAGCCGGTTCATTTCACGACAAGGCTGTTTTTAACCGCTTTAACCCCCTTGACCGAGTTCACTATTTCCACAGCCCTGGCGGAGGCCTGTGCGGAATCCACGAAGCCGCTTAGTTGAACGGTGCCCTTGAAAGTTTCGACGCCGATCTGAAAGGACTTGAGAAAATTATCAGCCGCAAGCAGAGATTTGACCTTGGTCGTAATGACCGAATCGTCAACGTATTCCCCTGCACTTCCCTGTTTGGATGTCGATGCACAGGCCACAAAGGTGGCGATGAGAATTAGAAGGACAAAATAGCCGAGTACCCTGTTCCGCTTCTTCATAGCAATAACTCCCTTCATTGCTTCCATGTTGGATTTTTTTTGTATTTCCCGAGACACTTTTCCCGGACGATTGATTTATTCACTTCTCTTTATAAGCTCAATCTTTGTGCCAGGCTTCCGGCATTCAGCGCCACGTCACCCATCAATTTGATTTTTAGACATACGTAGTAAAAAAACATTTACATGGATGACATCAACAGCCATAAAAATGGGGGGAATATATGACTTTTTCCCGGTCTTCCCGGTGTTATGAGTCGCTTATGATATTGGCAGGTTGAAAATGATAATCGATATTTTCCTGGCACCTGTTGCATCGTCATTGCGTTTGAGAAAATCATCCGATTACAATTCAGTATGGCGCCGACGGAGAAAAGCTTAAACGTTCGGAGACGTTTGATCTCCTGTAAGCGACATCACGGTCACAATTGTCGCTGCATCGTATTTTCCCGGTGAAATGGTAATCGGAAAAATATTTAACCGATATCAAAGACCGTCACGGAAACGGCACTTGCGGACTTTTTCTCACGGATTACGATTTGTGTCGGCAATCAGGCGAACATCGATTTTGATAATGCGGGCGCTGCACACCCGTCAGATATATCTTGATTGGTTTTATAAATTGTACAAAATGTATTTGAAACGATCAATAAGAATTGTTGGGCTTGATCATAACGGCGGCCATATTCTCTTACGTGTAGTTTTGAAGTCCCGGCCGTTGCCGGCGTACGACATGGCACGATCGGGGGAAAAAATGTCGGGGCCATGAAGCGTTAAGAAGCACAAACGGTTTGAGGCTTGCCGAGTTTTTGCGCTTTAGCTTCATGGCCCCGGCATCCCCCCGTATCGTGCCGGAGAGGCCGGCAACGGCCGGCAACGGCCGGCAACGGCCGGCAACGGTCCTCACGACGTTATGGCCGCAGCTATGATCAAGCCCGAATTGTTGATAATCAGACATAGAAATCCGTACCTTCCGGGTATGGATTTCTATGTCTGAATAAAAAATAAATTGCGGGATTCAAATGCCTGAATAGTGCTCAACCATTCTTCAATATTCTAAAATTACTTGTATTTTTCGTCATGCTGCAAGAGCTTCAAAAACCCTTCTGGCATCGGAGAGTCGATCCGGAGCCGCTCGCCTGAGACCGGATGATTGAACTCGAATAAAAATCCATGAAGCCGTATCCGCCGAACAAACCGATCGGAAGCGCCATAACGCCGATCCCCGACAATGGGGCAGCCGATATCGGCCATATGCACCCGGATCTGGTTTTTCCGGCCCGTTTCCAGACGAATTTCCAGCAGCATATGATCCCCAACCGGCTTGAGCGTCCGGTAATGCGTTACGGCATATCTGGCCTCGGGAGACTGCGGAACCGATCGGACCTTCTGCTGCTCGTCTTCGGCAAGCCAGCTCTCCACGGTCCCCTCGACTTTGGGCGGACAGCCTTCCACCAGCGCGTAATAGCGCTTCTCGGTCGTGGGCCAGCTTTGCTTGATGCGCATTTGAATCTCCCGGCTTTTTGCAAAAATCAAGACCCCGGACACTTCCCGGTCCAGCCGGTGAACCACAAAAACGCCGGTTCGATGAAAGGCGTTTTCCTGGACATAGTCTCTCAACAGCCGGTGAAGAGAAGGATTTTTTTCCGATCCGGACCCTGCTGTCAGCATTCCCGCCGGCTTTTCCACGGCGATGACATCATTGTCCTCATAAAGCACCGGCACTGGCGGCTCAACGCGGCGCTTGCTTGCCACCGCCGGAGCCCGTGTCACCTCCAGAACATCACCGGAATTGATGTTCATGTCCGGCCGCAAAACCCGTTGGCCATTGCAAAGAACCCGGCCATGCCGGACGTATTTCCGAATCCGGGTGTTTGAATCGGTCCCCATCGCCTTTTTCAAAACTTCCAGAATCGACCCGGATTCACTCGCTGTAATCTTCATTTTTCCACCGCCATTTCAAAAAAATACAAATCATACGCCATATGCCGGCAAAAAAGCAACTCTTCAAAAGCGCACCATGAATTCTCAATGAATTATTTGATTACCACTTTTTGTCAGCCATTATCGGCAAACATGCTGGATGTATGGGATTTTAACTGGTCGATATAACCATATGAATCATAAAAGGTTTATACAATGGTTAAAATTTCTCCATTTTTATTTGTCCGGAAGATATTTTTCTGATAGCGGAAGATAACGGGTTGAAAGGACAAAATCATATGAAAACAAAAAGCCCCATCAGCGAGCAACTGCTCGAAGTGCGTGAGCATACACAAAAAGGCTATCGTCCGATGATTGACTACGGCGGCTGGCGGGTTGCCGTCCTGAACCATGCTGAAGAACTGCGCTGCGAAAATCTGACCGCGATGCAGCGCCACAACGAAACCGATGAGGTCTTTGTTCTGCTGAACGGCCGTTGCATCCTGTTCACAGGCGAGGGAGATGAGTCGGTTACCGCTGTCTATGGCG
This sequence comes from Desulfobacterales bacterium, assembly GCA_028704555.1. Taxonomy (NCBI): domain Bacteria; kingdom Pseudomonadati; phylum Thermodesulfobacteriota; class Desulfobacteria; order Desulfobacterales; species Desulfobacterales bacterium. Next base: position 142,111 of record JAQWFD010000003.1, on the reverse strand, counting down.
AGGATATGCAGCCGCATAAGATCTACAATGTCCGAAAAGCGGTCTGGCACACGCACACGTTGAGCGAAGATGCCAGGGTACTGATCGTCGAAAACAGAGACACGACCTTCGACAACTCCCCCTTCTGTCCCCTGACCGATGCACAGAGGCAGGCCCTGGTTGATTTGACCCGAGCGTTGTGGGCCGGTCGCAACCCATAAAGGGCAGTGGTATCCAGATGCTCAGCTGATAATAGATATGACAATCAAGGCAGCCGATTCTCTAACAATGAGAATCGGCTGCCTTATAAGGAAAGATTCACGGCCCCGTAAAAAGAATAACCGTTGATATAACAATATTAATTTGACCTGAATCTGTCTACGGCTGGTTCAGAGCCCCGCTCAAAGGCAATCCATGCATATTACAGACCCTGCTTGAGCTCTTTTCAGACACTCTCACGTTCAGGGTAACCGGTGCGCGCGGCCTTGAGTTGCAAGCAACGCCTTGCCACTTCCCCGCGCATCCGGTTGAGCCGATGATCAGGGTAGCCGACTGAAAATACAGACCAAAATCTCTTTTCGGAAATATGACTCTCTCAGGCCAGATGAGTACAGAGCGTTCCTCATTCGGCCAAACAAAAACCCGCCCTACAAAGACCTTAAAAAGGCAACGATGTCCTTCTTTTCCGGTGCGGTCAATTGGAGTTGCTGCACAAGGTTGAAGTATTCCACCGTATCCTCAAGAGTAAAGCACCGACCGTCGTGCAGATAGGGCGGGGAGTCCTTGATGCCTCTCAGCGGAAAGGTTTTGATGGGCCCATCATGGGCCATCATCATGCCATTTGCTAACTCCTGGTTGTAAAAACGCTCTGCCATGAGGTCGTGCATGCTGTTGTCGGTGTAGTATGGGGCAGGATGGCAGGCAGCGCACCGGGCCTTCCCGTTAAAAAGCGTCTCACCGCGCAGTTCATCCGGGCCGCCCTTGATACGGTCGAGTTCGCCATAGATATTAAGCCTGGGTGCCGGGGGAAAATCCAGGAGCGCCATAAATTCCGCCATGAAATGTACTTGGGAGCCCCTTTCAAGAACGTTCACCCCCTTCTTGGCGGCCATACAGATATCTCCATCAAAATAGGCGGCACGTTGTTCAAACTCCGTAAAATCCTCCACTGTTTTCAAAGCACGCTGTGAGCCGAATAGCCTCTGGATGTTCACACCCCGCAAGGAGGGTGTTTCGATACGGTGCCTGAATTCCTGTGGACGGATGTCGCCGACAAGATGGTTGGCCCCGTTGGTGTGACCGTTGGCATGACAGTCGAAACAGGTTACGCCCAGGCTGGGCTTGTCGGACCGGCGGTCTTCAGTCGCGTTAAATTGCTGTTGCGGAAACTGGGTCACGAGAAGACGCAGGCCCTCAAGCTGCTTGGGGTTCAGGATGCCGTTGAAAATCTCGTAGTAATTGTCGATAGTAATAAGACGGCCTTTTGCCACATCACCCAGGTCAGGCCGGGTGGTCAGGTAAATTCCAGGGGCCGGGTCCGGAAGGATATGCTCGGGCAGGTCGAAATCCAGGTCAAAGCGTACCAACCGTGGCAGTAATTTCGTAATCATCTCCGGGAAGAGCATGCCCCCCTCTGCGTGGTCTGCAAACGGGAGGGGTTTGTACGGAAAAAGCCCTTTTCCTTTGATCTGTTCGGGAGTCATTTTACCAAGCTGCTCCCACGTTACGCCCTGAAGTCTGGCGGTCGGCCCCACAGGGATGGGTTTTCCCCCTGACATAACAGACTTGGCGGCGACCTTCTTTGAAAGGTCATAGCGGGAATTCAGTAATTTATCGTGCTGTTTAGCCCGTTCGGCTTTCACGGACATACGTTCTGCTTTGATTTGCTCGAAAGTAACATCCTGATTCGTCGGTCCATAGCTGGAGACAACTTTCCCCTGCTGCGCAGAGACAACTGCACTGGCAGCCCCTGCGACGAACAGAAAGCAGATTGAAATTAACCAGAAACAGTACTTCTTTTGTTGGTTCATTTTACAGTCCTCCTTATTTTTTTACAGTTAATTTTCGCTGCCGCCCATCCTTTGCAAGTATTTTCTATCGCATCGCCTCCCCTCAAAAATGTTTAAGGTCAGAGTTTTCTTTGCATCTTTCTACAATGCTTCGAATTTTAACCGGTGTTCACCCGGAAACTGGATAGTTTATTCAAATGCAAGGAAGGCAAAGATTTTAACCGCAGGAATACATGGGGTATTTTAAGGATTAAAATCTGAACCTGGCCACGGAGAAATGCGCTTCGCATTCAACAGGGAAAACGAAAAAAAGGGCTTGGTCATAACTGCGGCCATATTTTGCTGTGCGTAGCCTCGGAGTCCCGCCCGTTGCCGGCGTACGACATGGCGCGATCCGGGGAAAAGATGTCGGGGCCATGAAGCGTTAAGAAGCGCAAACTGTTTGAGGCTTGCCGAGTTTTTGCGCTTTAGCTTCATGGGCCCGGCATCCCCCGGATCGTGCTGGAGAAGCCGGCAACGGGCGGGACGGACCCCGTGACATTGTGGCCGCAGTTATGATCAAGCCCGAAAAAAACAAAAAACAGACTGCGGATGAACACCATCTGACTGAATCCATTGAAACATTTTTTGTATTATGCAGATCAGTTTAATGATTCAACCAAGCGGGAATCCGGATGAAAAGCTGGTCACTATTTTGGCAAAATAGCATTATTTATCATATGAGACTCAACCGATCAGTTCTATCGGTCGTATTTGGTATTTTCGAATAAATTATATTGTATTTTTTAATAAGGTTAAGGTATGCCATATCCGAATGGATTAAAATATTTTTATCCACAGATTACATCTGATTTCACAGATTATTTTTAAATTAAAACACCAACCTGTCTTGCTTTTCTTTTAATCTGCGAAAATCCGCGTAATCCGCGGATAATTTTTTTCCCTTTTATTTAATCTGTGTAATCTGTGGATAATTTTTTCATACGTAATCTGCGGACGAAAAACTATCTCTTTTTGACCTCAAAAAATGGAAATTCCTGTACTGTTAAATTATTTTAGAACTGCCCCCACTATGGAGCACAAAAAGGTTGGAAGATTTTAAGATCAGATCCGTACCGCTTTCCGAATTATCCGATTATCACCGGCCCGAAGAGGTGACAGGTTACTGTAAGTCATGTCCGAAATATGGGCAATTCTGGTCCTGTCCCCCTCACGGGTTTGATGTCTCCGGCTATATCCATCAATTTCAGCATGCCTGTATCATCGGGGTAAAAGTCCATTTGGACCCCGTTCAAAACCGGAACGACGCATTGGCGTATTACCACCGCAGGCGCCATCTGCTGAACGCCGCCCTGTTGGAAATCGAAGCAGATCTTTCAACCGCCGAGGTTCTGTTTTCCGGCAACTGTGACGTCTGCAATACCTGCAGCAGAAAAGAAGGGCAGCCCTGCATTCGGAAAGACAAAATGCGGTATTCCCTTGAATCCCTGGGATATAACGTCTCAGAGATCAGTGAAACGCTTCTGGGCAAAAAACTCCAATGGGATCAGGCAAAGATGCCGGAGTATCTGTTTCTGGTAGCCGCAATTTTGAGCAATGCCGTAATCGATACGGGGACCATAAAACTGGCCTGAAGCAGGCCTGACTCAGGAGCCGAAAATATTCAAGCTACTCATAATAAAAAAAATCTGTTAATAAGCGTGTGATTTTTGGTATGACTTCCTGAAGACTCCTCTTCAGGTCTATTGTCAAGATGCTGCCTCACGTATCCGCAAGGAAGGCGTAAGGATTCCAGCACGAAGGGCGTCATACGCAACCGGTTCGGCTAATATAACAGCGGGAAAAGATTGAAAGGTTTACATGACACAAAGGAAAAACCAGCTTATCACCATTATCAGTTTACTGCTGATCGCAGGCTTCATGGTTACGAGTCTGGCAAGTTTCTTTGTTTCCAGATCTTCATTGCGTTCACATATCATCCAAAATGAACTGCCATTGACCAGTGACAATATTTATTCTGAAATCCAGCATGATCTGCTTCGTCCAATTTTTATTTCATCACTCATGGCGACGGACACCTTCCTTCGGGACTGGGTGCTGCAGGGTGAACAGTGCGCGGATAAAATCACTCACTATCTTAAAGAAATTCAAATAAAATACAATACGTTCACAGCCTTTTTTGTTTCCGAACAGACAAAAATTTACTATCATTCGGATGGAATTTTAAAAAAAATAAAGCCCGATGAAGCGCGTGACAAATGGTATTTTCGTGTTCAGAAAATGACATCCGATTATGAGATAAATGTTGACCCTGACATGGCCAATAAAGATGCCATGACGATATTCATCAATCATCGGGTCTATGACTATAAAGGCAACTATATCGGGGCAACCGGAATAGGGCTTACGGTTCATGCCGTAAAATTACTGATTGAAAATTACCAGCAACGATACCATCGTAACATATACTTTATTGATAAAGAGGGAAACATTCCCCTTCATGGACAAAATTTTACGACAGACATAAAAAACATCTTCGAAATCGACGGTATCCGTTCTCTGCGGACGAAAATATTATTCAATCAGGACACTTCTTTCAAATATAAAAACAACGGGACGACGGTTCATCTGAACACCCGGTATATCCCTGAATTCGGTTGGTATTTATTTGTGGAACAGAGCGAAGAGGAGTCAATCAGGCAAATTCTTCACACGCTTTTTATCAATCTGGCCATATGCATTGTGATCACAATCATAGTCGTCATGTTAACGAATCTGACTTTGTCTGCTTATCAGAGCCGGCTTGAAAAAATGGCAACGACGGACAAGCTCACCGGAATCTATAATCGACGGGCGTTTGATATCATCATTAATCAGGCATTAAAGGATGTTCATCGAAACAAAACCGGCTTATCTGTAATATTATTTGACATTGACCTTTTCAAAAAAATCAATGACACGCTGGGCCATATTGCGGGGGATTCAGTGATACAACATGTCGTTAACATCACCTGCAGTAACATGCGGGCTTCTGACGTAATTTGCAGGTGGGGCGGGGAAGAATTTTTAATTCTTCTGAAAGGATGCAACCTGGATAACGCATTCAATATGGCAGAAAAAATTCGTAAAGCGGTCAGCAACGCACCGGCTCTTTATAAAGGCACAGAGATTCCGGTAACCATCAGCCTCGGGGTTGCGCAGTATATCCCCGAAGATAACGAAGACAGCATGCTCATTCGAGTCGACAAAGCACTTTATACGGCCAAGCAGAGCGGACGGAATCGAACGGAAAAAGCTCCCCTGCCCATGTAACATCCCCCCCGTATCGTGCTGGAGAAGCCGGGAACGGCCGGAACGGTCCTCACGACGTTATGGCCGCAGTTATGATCAAGCCCAAAAAACAAATAGTTATCAAAAAAACATACCCTCACTTCAAAAAAAAGGCGTCCCGGACACATCGCCAGTCAATTTACTCATACGGCTTCCAGAAATTGCTTGAATAAATAATATGATATTGATACAGGATAACAATTGTTTTTCATAATCCAAAACGTTTTTCGTTCGGGCACCCGTGCATAAACTTGACTTATGATCCGTATAGTGGAAAGCCATTGGGTGCCAATTTTTTTATGTCTTAATGTATAGAATGTAAGGTTGTATCGATGAAACGAACTCTGGACAGACTCCTTCAGAAATCAAAAACGCTGTATGCCACCCGACCGGCGTTGAGCTTTGTCGGGCAGTCACCTATCACCTATTGCGAGTTTCATGACTTAGTCGGAAAGCTGTCATTATTTCTCCGCACCCGGGGAATTCACAAGGGAGATAAAATTGCGCTTTACAGTGAAAATTCACCCAACTGGGCAATCGCCTATTTTGCCGTTACAACGATGGGAGCGGTCATTGTGCCGATCCTGCCGGATTTTCATCCCAACGAGGTCACATCTATCATTGAGCATTCCGAGGCAAAAATCGTTTTAATCTCCGAACGCTTGTGTAAAAAAATGGAAGGGGTTATCATCGATACGCTTTCTTCCATCATAATTATCAATGACTGGAGCCTGCTACCCGGAGCTTCCGGGTTTTCCTGCGGCCATTTACCTGAAAAAACCAATCTGTCAGATATTCTGAGCAAAAACGACATTTCATCAGACGCCCTGGACAGCACCGAGATCGACGAGGATGATCTGGCCGCCATTATCTATACCTCAGGGACGACCGGACAACCCAAGGGGGTCATGCTCAGCCATAAAAACATCGTCTCCAACGTCATCGCCTGTACCCACATCCAGAAGATTAATCAGGGTGACAGGTTTCTTTCCGTGCTTCCACTGTCCCACACCTATGAATGCACGATAGGCCTTATCCTTCCTGTCATGCAGGGAGCATCCGTATATTATCTGGACAAAATTCCTGCACCCAATGTACTGATGCCCGCATTAAAAAAGGTCCAGCCGACGCTGATGCTGACGGTTCCAATTGTTATGGAAAAAATATTCAAGACCAAAATACTGCCTGAATTCAACAAAAACAAATTCATGCGGGTCCTGTACCGAATCAGTGTGTTCCGCAAATTTCTGCACCGTGCTGCATCCAGAAAGCTGATGGAAACATTCGGAGGACAACTGAAATTTTTCGGAATCGGCGGTGCCAAACTGGACCCGATTACGGAACGGTTTTTGAGAGAGGGAAAATTTCCTTATGCCATCGGCTATGGAATATCCGAAACATCACCGCTGGTTGCCGGCTCAAACGCAAAAAAAACAAAATTCCAGTCCACCGGACCTTCGATCGTCGACCAGGAACTCAAAATTGACAATCCGGCTCCCTCGACCGGAGAAGGCCAGATACTGGTCCGGGGCGACAATGTCATGAAAGGTTATTATAAAGACCCCATTCGGACAAAAGAAGTGTTCACCGAGGACGGATGGTTTAAAACCGGCGATCTGGGCATGCTGGACAAGGACAACTACCTTTTTATCAAAGGGCGTCTGAAAAACATGATTTTAGGCCCCTGCGGAGAAAATATCTATCCGGAGGAAATCGAATCAATCATCAATAATCACGATTTTGTCATTGAATCGGTAGTTTATGAACTAAAAGGAAAACTGGTGGCCCGAGTTCACCTCAATCAGGAAAAACTCGAGGCTGAATTCAGCGAATTAAAACACAGTGCGGTTCAGTTTCAATCTGAAATGCAGCAATCTATCAACGATAGATTGCGGGAAATCAAAACCCATGTCAACGAGAAGGTGAATAAATTTTCCCGATTGACCCAGGTTCTGCACGAAATGCAGCCGTTTGAAAAAACACCGACCCAGAAAATCAAGCGATATAAGTACATCCATTAAGCTTACTGATCGGATTCTACTGCATTTTCACTATCCGGATCGGCTTGATCCGCGCGGCTGTTTTTATCCGCATCCAAGTTTTCCGAATCCGGCGCACCGGTATTTTCTGTCCCCTGCCCTTCCCGTTCGGGCGAAGCTTCATTTTCATCACTCTGATCTTTTCCCTGTCCGGCATCATCATCCTGCTTTTCCCCCGGTTCGATCCGGATATCCTCTTCGATATCGGGTTTTATCTGTTCGGTCCGGACCCCGGTTTCACTTTCCGTGACATCTTTTCTTTCATCGTCATCAGATTGAATAACGACGTCATGATCAGACTTGCTTTTCACCATCAACACTTCCTCTTTCCCGTCAATGGACAGAATAATTTTCCCTCTCAAAATATTCCTGATAACAGCGCCTTTAATGGAATCACCTATATGAAAGAAAAGCTGTCGGCCCGTGTCAGGATCGATTAAAATGGCAAACGAGTCTATCCCCTCACCGATAACTGTTCCCACCAGCTTGAGGTTATGTCTGTCTTTTTCGTATAGCTGCCTTTGCCCTGATTTAAACTGATCCCGCGGACCGCCTGTTTGTTGGGACAGGGCCTGAGGGAAAAAACGGGTGGCCGGGCATACACTGGATACGAAACAATCCACGGCACCGGCCAGGGGCAGGAGGATACAAATAATGAAAAACTTTTTTATGTTCAAAGCCCTGTCCATCTGTCAACACCTGAAAAAGATTTGTTTGCTTGCTTTGTTGAATGCAGAAAACCATCATATATAAATTCGAATTTTTCGCCATATACCACTATATTTCGAACAAATCCAAAGGTATTTGCATTGACAAAGAGCGCTAAAAATATTGTCCATTTTAAAATTGAACCGATTCAATATCCTGTTGAGTTTACAGTTGTATTCTTCATGGTAAAAATGATAAAAATATCTCTGGCAACAAACCGGCGTCGACACAAATCAACCAATTTCATCCCCTACGGAGCAGATCTTTTCATGTCCTTATTTCTGGCTGTTTTCCTTTCCATATACAGTGCCATGCACGCACTGTTCTTCTTCCGGGTCCGCCCGCTGATTCCGGCATCCGGTTATTGGCGGTTTCCGTTCACGGTGTTTCTCATTTTCATGATCCTGGCACCTGTCCTGTCACGGATGTTTGAACGTTTCGGCTTTAACCTGACGGGTCGTGCGGTTGGCATCATCGGCTATTACTGGATGGGGTTTATCTTCCTGGCCTTTACGGGAATTATTCTGACGATGGCCTATGACCTTCTGGCATGGGCTGTCAGTGCCGTTACCCCCATCGGTCTGCCCCTGTCTTCCGGAAAGCCTGCCGTGCTGGGATTGATCGTACTGGTTGTCATGCTCTGCGGATATGGCGTATTTGAGGCCCGCGAATTGAAAATTGAAACCATCCGGATCGAAACGAAAAAATTTCCCCCGAATGTAGACCGGTTTCGCATTGTCCAGATTTCGGATATCCATCTGGGACTCATGACGCAATCCAAACGACTGAACGCCATCACCGATGCCGTCAAATCCACCAGACCAGATCTGATCGTCTGCACGGGGGATCTGGTGGACGGCCGCCTGGACCATATTAACGGACTTTCCGACCTGCTCCGGGAACTCGATGCGCCTTACGGCAAATACGCCGTGACCGGAAACCATGAATTTTACGCGGGACTGGCCCGGTCGGAGAGGTTCCTGAAAAAATCAGGATTTATCCTTCTTCGCGACCGCGCCATATCAACCGATCCCGGACTTAACATTGTGGGGGTCGATGATCATTCCATAGCCGGTTCCATTTCTGAAGACAAGCTGCTGGATTCGGTATACGGAAACGGGCAGTTTACCCTGCTTCTCAAGCACCGGCCCCTTGTCAGCCCCGGCTCAGAGGGGCGGTTCGACCTTCAGCTGTCCGGCCATACCCACAAGGGTCAGATATTTCCGTTCAATTATCTGGTCGCCCTTTTATTCCCCATGATCGGTGGGCACTATGAACTGGCAAACGGAGCGCATCTTTATACCAGCCGGGGCACCGGCACATGGGGACCGCCCATGCGGATACTTGCTCCACCGGAAATTACCGTTGTGGAGCTGGTCCGCGGCAGCTGAAAACCGATCCCCTGTCATTTAATCACCCCATACCTGCTGAGAGGTGGCTTTATTTCGCTCTTCAGTGGATATTTCCGCCAGCTGCTTGACTTCATTGGATTTTAAGGCCAGCCCTTCAGCCACCCGCAACCCGTATTCCGGATCCGCTTTGAAAAACAACGCACACTGACGCAGCTGGATGCGCTTACGTGCCCCGCCCAGGTGAGCGACTATATTCCCGACCAGATGCTCCCGATCCATGTTGGACAACGCATGTCGAAACAGGTTTCCAGGCTGGAGAAAATCGCTGTTCGGATGCGTAAACGGATAATGCCCGGCCATTCCCGAGGCTTCAAATGCCGGTTCCAGAACACTTTTATCCGGTTCAGGTCCTCCGAAACTGTTCGGCCAGTAATTGGGCCTGTCTGCGCCATTCGCATCCACACGCATGAAACCGTCTCTCTGGTAGCTGTTCTCGGCTGCCGCCTTCGGTGAATTGACCGGAAGCAGATGATAATTGGGACCCAGGCGGTGTACATGGGTGTCATGATAGGAAAGCAGCCGTGCCTGGAGCATTTTATCCGGAGAAACGCCGATACCCGGAACCAGATTGGCCGGAGAAAAGGCCGCCTGCTCCACCTCGGCAAAATAATTGACCGGATTGCGGTCGAGTACCAGTTTTCCCACCTTGATCGGCGGACAATCCGCATGCGGCCAGACCTTGGTCAGATCAAATATGTCAAAGCGATATTTTTTTGCATCTTCCGGCTTCATGATCTGCATTTCAAGCGTCCAGGACGGATAGTCTTTTTTTCCGATGGCTTCGTATAAATCCCGGGTGGCATGGTTCAGGTCCTCGCCGGCAATTTTCGAAGATTCTTCCCGGGTCAGATTCATAATGCCCTGATCGGTCTTCAAATGATACTTTACCCAGAAATATTCACCTTTGTCATTGTACCATTTAAACGTATGGCTGCCGTAACCGTTCATATGACGAAACGTTGCCGGGGTGCCCCGGTCGGAGAACAGAATCGTCACCTGATGGATGGATTCAGGCGTCAGGGACAGAAAATCCCAGAACATGTCCGGGTCCGGAAGGTTGGAGGCCGGATGACGTTTCTGGGTGTGAATAAAATCAGGAAATTTGAGGGGATCACGGATGAAAAAAATCGGGGTATTGTTCCCTACCAGATCATAATTCCCCTCTTCCGTGTAAAATTTTAACGCAAATCCGCGAGGGTCCCGTGCAGAATCCGCCGATCCCCTTTCACCGCCGACGGTGGAAAACCGCGCAATAACCTCGGTCCGCTTTCCGATCTGCGAAAGGAATTTCGCCCGGGTGTACCGGCTCACATCTGCCGTGACCTCGAAAAAACCACCGGCCCCCGCCCCCTTTGCATGAACCACCCGTTCCGGAATTCGTTCCCGGTCAAAGTGGGAAAGTTTTTCAAGCAGGTGAACATCCTGCATTAAAACCGGCCCACGTTCACCCGCCGTCAGGCTGTTCTGATCATCGCCGACCGGGATGCCGAATGCCGTTGTCATCCTTTCCTTTTTCTGTGACATGATGTAGGCTCCTTTCTGTTTTCTTCCATATTGACGCGTTCGCAAATTACACTTCCTCAACCGCGGCCCTTACCAATCAACATCGCGGCTCGTTTACCTGACGAATTTACCCGGAACGTTTACTGAAAAGCCGGCGCCTGATTGCACAGGTCAAAAAGCAGACACCACTCTGGCAGCTGATTTGTAACCCCGGAAACGACCGAATCAAATTCAAGCAATCAGAAAAAACCCGCAAACAGAGGTCATGCACCGACCATATTTTTTTCGCTGAAGCGTCAGATCCGATTAATCCCGAAATACTCCGTTTTAAACGATCAACAACCGAACCCTGAACTTGAATGGCCCTAAACTATACTGATGGATGGCTAATAGTGAGAATCACAAATAAACATCATCCGAAAATGATGCAAATGGAAGCAGGAATGGATACTGATGAATTTTCTTATTGACTAATAATATAAAAAACGATCCGTTAATGCAAATATAATTTTAAAAATTCACGCAAAGTTTATTGAATTCAATGAGATACACGATGGCACTTTGTATCCGGCATTATCGCTGGCGGGCTTGATCATAATTTCGGCCACGGTGTCGCGGGCTCAGTCCCGCCCTATTCTTACTGAGCCCCGGATCCGATTCGATTTTAAACAGGTTTACTTCGGTAACGGATTTCGACCAGAGGAATCTCCCATACAGGGTTTCGGATCATCGGACGGAATTCGGGCTGAGTATCTTCCACGCGCCGCCGCACAATTCCGATCACGGCAACCTGCTCAATCAGGCCCAGCTGATCTTTCCAGAGTTCTGCCGCAACCTTTGACAGCCGGGCTACCGCAACACCCGCTGCCGTGGCCAGCAGCACCTGCTCATTGTTTTTTTGCATAAGCAGGATATCTCCCGTATTCAGCCGGCGGAGCGCTTCATGGACCGGATCTTCGGGGCGCTTTCGCCCGGCATAATCCAGAAACAGGTGTTTCATTCCCAACACGGCATATCGCCGGCTGAAGGACTCCGGCGATGGATCGGAAGCGATGTCCACGATGCGTTCAACGACATGCTCCGGGTCGATCAGGCCGGCATGCGGATTGTGCCAATCCCTTCGCCGGAATACCGTCAGCATGTTTTGCGCCCGCGTCATGGACACATAATACAGGCGGCGTTCTTCTTCGAGGCTCTCGGCATCCGGCGGATTTCGCCATGCGCCGTCCAGAATGAACACATGCGAAAATTCAAGACCTTTCACGCCGTGAGCCGTACTGAGGTAAATGCCATGACCGATTCTCTGTTCCCGCCGCTGTTCAGCCACCGCCTCCATCATGAAATCGATCGCGCATTGGACGGTTACCGGTGCGTTTCCCGTCTCCTGCTGCCACGCCTCCAGCAGGCGGCACACCGTCTCCTGCCATGGATTCGAATGCAGACCGCCATGGGTGGATGCTGCATCGATAAGATCCGATGCCGCCATGGACATGTGCTTCATAACCGAGAACACCTGGACGGCCGCATGGACTTCACGAATCCGGGATACCGAAAATGACACCTCCCGGTCCAGCGCATAACTGAAGGGCAGGCGTTGACATTCAAGTGCGGATCGGACAGAAGACAGCTCCGGATGGTTCATGCCGTTTCTGGCCAGCACCGCGATATCATCCAGGGAAATTTCCGGGTACAGGCCCTGAAGTCTCCGAATTTCCTGCACAACCGCCCCGGCCTGCGCCGCGCAATCGGCCACGGTAAGAATCTGGACCTTTCCCTTTGATACCGGGTCCCTGACCTCCCAGGTGCCCCCGGAAGGCTGGTGCTTTCTGAACCGGTTGATGCAGATGGAATGGCCGGTTTTCATCCGGCCCCGGTTATGGGAAATCAGACTGTTGGCCGCCTGGATGATGTGATGGGTGGAGCGGTAATTTTCGACCAGATAATGGACATCGGCATGATAATCTTCCCTGAATTTTCGAATAAACGCCACATTGGCGTTGCGGAATCCGTAGATGCTCTGATCATCATCCCCCACAGCCAGGATGCAGAGCTTTGCCTCCGTCTCCTTGATGCTGCGGCCGGCAAGTGCGGAAATCAGCTGATATTGCCGCTCGTCAATATCCTGGTATTCATCCACCAGAATGTGCTGATAACCGGACAGCAGGCGCTCCCGGATCTCGTCCGGTTCCAGCCCCGGAATTTCCTTGTGCCCGGAAAGCAGCTGTATCGCCTCCTGAAGAATATCATCCAGCCGCTGTCCCAGGCCGGCGTTTTCCGGTTTTCCGCTTTCAAGTTCCGTTGAAAAGCAGCGTCCGGTCAGACGCATGGCAAGGCCATGATACGTTAAAATGGTGACACCGGCGGCATCGGTTCCCACCAGTTCCCACAGGCGTTTTCGAAGGTTCAGGGCGGTAGCGTGGTTAAAGCACAGCATCAAAATGCTTTTTCCCGGAACACGCTCCACCCGGAGCAGGTATGCGCACCGGTGAATGACCACACGGGTTTTCCCGGACCCGGGTCCGGCCAGAATCAACGTGTTCCTGTCGGCCCTTCCGGCCACCACCGCTTCCTGAACCGGATTTTTAAGGGTCTCGACAACGCGCTGATAGGATTCTTCACTGGTGGCCATCTCCAGCAGATTTTCCCGCCCTTTGAAAAATCTGCGGATAAAACTCTTATGGTCCATGGTAAAATAGCCCAGCACCAGGGCAAGGGCCTGCCGGATTTTTTCAATCCCCAGACGGGCATATTCATTCATCACATGAACCTGAAGCACCCGCTGTTTGTTGTGGTGCGCCACCGGCTCAAAATCCCCTTTGGTGTACCGCCTCGATGTTGATTCCGGCACAATACGGATGGTCATGGCCTGACGGAATACTGCCAGACCTTTTTGAAGGATGATCACCTTATGGTCATGAAGAAACAGCAGGCCCCGGTCTATGGCTGCCAGCATTTTATCCGGCTGAACCTGCAGGGTCATATCCCGTCGGATGGCATCGGAAAGGTCATTGACGGAAAACTCCACGAAAATCTCGCCCGATGCCCGCCGTTTTTCATCCATAAAACCATACAACGCATCCAGAATCACATAGGCCAGGTTTCGCCGCCGGTTTGCAATTTCAGCGATTGCAGCCCAGGCGCGATTAAATCGGACCCGGTAATAACTCTGGTTGATATGCTGGAGACGGATACTGCCCCGGCGACCCGCAAATCCCCTGCCATCGCGGCTGAGACTGTCCAGAAGCCGCTTCAGGACTTCAGGATTTGCATCCGAAAATCCCTTGTCCAGCAGGCGCTGGTTCAGCCACCGCAGGTTCAGATCCACCCATTCGCCGACGGTCTCCACGGGATGCGCTTCCTGAAGAACACCCAGCATGGCCTGATCGATTTCGCAGACTCTGTTAAGAACCTTTTTCGCGTTGTTTCCGCCTTTCATCCGCACATAAGCCGATAGCATCATGCCTTTACGGATCAAGCCGATCTCGGCCATCTGGTTCAGAATCTGAAGAATGCTGCGGGTATCGGGCATCTGTTCTTTGGGTATTGACGGCACGGTTCCAAACGCCTCTGCCAGCTGATCGGCGCTCATGCCGTCTTCCGGATCGGCGTCCATCAGCTGTTCGAGTATCGTTTCCCATATGGTCCGACGGATTTCAGAAAGCTGGAGTTTATCCAGACTGGAGTTCATCTCCTCCAGAGAACTGAACCGGGGCTTTCCCTGAAACACGAGGGTGCTGTTTCCGTTCCGCTCGACAAACCCGGCACGTTCCAGCCAGGCCACCGCCACCCTCACCCGGGTATCGGCGCTGTAATCCTGACTGTCAAACGTGGTATCCACCTGATCATCGCGAAGCAGCTCTCCTGCGGTGATCACCACTTCACCGTCCCGGGCGTACCGGCTGCGCCTCAGGCCATTGAGGATCTGCGCAATATCCCTCTGCCGAAGCGCGGACACGGCCCCCAGACTAAATTGTGTCTCGATGTCCTGTTCATCATACAGCAGGATGCACTCGGCATCTTTCGTATCCCGGCCCGCACGGCCGGCTTCCTGGACATAATTTTCAAGAGATCCCGGAATCTCATAATGAATGACCAGCCGGACATTGTCCTTATCGATTCCCATGCCAAAGGCATTGGTGCAGCAGATCACCGGCACCTCTCCGGAGATGAACGCCTCCTGAATCCTGCGTTTATCCGGAACCGACAGTCCCCCGTGAAAGGCTTCGGCCTCAAGCCCCTCGTTTGCCAGAAAAGTCGCCAGTTGTTCGGTGTGATCACGTTTCGCGCAGTAGATGATGGCGCTGCCGGTTGGCGGGTTCCCCAGGCGTTCCTCAATCAGAGATTTTACCCGGGAAAACTTTTCATGCGTACCGACCGGCTGAACCTCAAAGAACAGATTTTCCCGTTCAACACCCCCCTGAAACAATGTCAGATCCTGGTTCAGATGCTCTCTGAAGTGATCCAGAATCTCCCGGCTGACATCCTGCCTGGCCGTGGCGGTAAAGCAGGCAATCGGCGGCACCGCCACATGCTGTTTCTCGGAAAATTCGCGGATGAACCGGGCAGCATACAGGTAATCGGGGCGGAAATCATGTCCCCACTTGCTCAGGCAGTGACATTCATCAAACACCCAGCACCCGATCTCGCGCTGTGAAAGGGCCTTGCGAACCGACCGGTTCCGGAGCTGTTCCGGCGACATATAAACGATCCCGATATCCCCGAGCCGGATGCGCTCCAGGATATCACCGCGCTCAGGCGGGGTCAGCATCCCGTAGACAGCCGCAACGCAATCGGTTTGAGCCAGACGTCTGAGGTTGTCCACCTGGTCTTTCATCAGGGCCTGCAGCGGGGATATCACCACGGTCAACACCCCGCGCCGGTAATAGCGCACCAGTGCCGGCAGCTGAAAGCAGATGGATTTTCCAAAACCGGTGGGAAGTATTCCCAGATGGGGCAGATCCGAAAGGCCGTGTGCGACGATCTCGCGCTGCAGGGCCCTTCCGTCAGGAAGGGGCCGGAAGTCTTCATAGGGATAGTAGCGCTGCAGCTGACAAACCGGGTTGTGCGCCTGTATACAATACGGGCAGGCGTCATCGTTGCAGGCCACATCACGCAGCTGCTTTAAAATGAGAGTAATGTCTTCAAACCGGTGCCGGACCCAGGGCGGCAGCACGGAATTTCCACCGGCCACCTGGAGCCACGCGAGACAATAGGCCAGTACCGCCCGTTTTTCCCGTCTTGACAGATAAGATGCAATCCCCTCGTTCCGGGTCGGGCAGACCTTTCCTTTGGTCAGGGACGTCCAGACGGCAAACGCATCCGGTTCGACGGACAGTTCTCTTGCGCCCAGGTGTTCAAATAACGTCGCAAGGCCCTTCCCGTCACCTGGGCCTGTTCCCGGAGAGCCGTGTTCAAAGCAGAAGCGATAAAAGGCAAGCAGATCCGGCGTTGTTTCCCATGCCTTCCGGAAGCTGATCCACTGGTCCCTGAAAACCGATCCGGCCAGCCGTGCATCCGCTACCGGATTGTTGACGCTGTCACGCACCAGTTTGTAATCCTTGATCAGACGATGGTAGGGATTTTCCGGAAACGCCAGGGGAGAAAGGTAGAGGGTATCGATGACCGGCTTTCGAAGAATGCCCAGATCCGGGTTAATGCTTTCGAGCACGGGCAGATCATGTCCGATAATGTTGTGTCCCAGAACAAAATCAGCCCCGGCGCTGAACCGATCCAGCGCCAACAGTGCATCGCCGGTATTAAACGTTCCTTTTCGTTCAAAAATTTCCCCGTCGAAGATCGCACCGATTTTCCATACGGCATTGCCGCCCCCCGCCTCCAGATCGATCAGCACGCACCGGCGGAGAAACGGTCCGGCTCCATCCGTTATCTGCATAAAAGGGGTCAAGTCTTCGTTTAGCCTTTTACAATTAAATCCTTAACAGCATCAACCCGTGTCTTCAATTCCCGGTCGCTTACCATCTTCTTTTTCAACCGATCGATAGCGCTGCTGGCCGAGCTGTATCCTTTCATGGAAAACTCCTGGCTGATCCGGGACAATCCATCTTTTCTGAACAAACGAATCAGATAAATCGCCACAAGCCTCGGTTCATTAAACACACCCCGCTTAGGTATCAGCAGGTCTTTTTCCCGTATTGAATAATACTCACAAATTACCGCTTTTATTTTGCTGATCTCCGGAACGAGAAAAGATGAATCCGGCACCTCATGATGATTTTTCTCACCCAAAAATTTTTCTTTCACCCAGCTGATGAATTTATCACTGCCGAACACGGAGGGCAGCTTATTTCTTTCGAAAATATCCTGAACATCCTTCGAATCCTCAAGATTTATAAACTGCTTATAGGCTCTTTTTGCCTGTCTGGTATCTTGAGAAAATATCGAAAAAATAAAAGCTTTATCCAGCCAATCCCATTTTTCAACATCGGAAAGATACCCCCTGTGACTGCTCCACAAATATTTGTCCATCGATTGAACAATTCCAGCCCTCAATGGATTTCTGTGGATATATCGAACCAACTGCAGCAGATAGCTGTCACCGTCAATCAGAATAGCTTTGTAACGGCCGCGAAACAATGGACCGTCACACCCATGCCGCCGATTGTAGCGTTGAGTGTAAACCCCGTTGATATGACGCATGCACCGGGATATATTGGCATCAGGGGTCTGGAGCAATATATGATAATGATTTTGCATAAGGCAATAGGCGCAGATCCGGACATTCCACATTTCTATGGATTCCTGAAGCAGATTCACAAACGCCTGACAATCCCCATGATCCGCAAATATTCTATCACCCCGCCTGCCGCGGTTCAGGACATGATAACAGGCGTTACTATATTCGATTCGAAGGGGCCGGGACATATTTCACCTGTAAATTAATTCATGATAAAAGTCAAACGAAGACTTGACCCCTTGGGATTTATTCAGGTATTCGATAAAAATCATCGGTTTTGAAAAGCCCCGTTTCTATGGTATAGTCCCAACGTATGAGTATTTTGATACGGAATCGCTTATTTTAGCGGATAGCATTGCCAATACGATTTCCCCAAAGAAGGACAAAGCCCGAGTGATGAATGAGCCACAAGCCAATAACCCACTGCACTGCATTACCCTGGAGCAGATCGTGTATAGCCTGGTTAAGCATTATGGCTGGAGCGAGTTGGGCAAACGCATCGTTATCCGGTGTTTCAACAGCGATCCGTCAGTGAAGTCCAGTCTGAAATTCCTGCGAAAAGCCCCTTGGGCAAGAAAAAAAGTCGAGGACTTGTACATCGCCACGCGGAATAATATAACACACTGGTAATACAATAAATTTTCTAAATATTATACCATTTTTTAAGGAATAGAACTTGGAAACGGAACAAACCCAGCATTATGGAACAAAAGAAATAGATCATTGTATTCACATACTGACCCATATGGTAAACAATAGTGAAGATTTTGTCGCATTGCCAAAAGAAAAACAGATAGAACTGATAAAAATTGCAGGGCAGCTATCCAGACCCGATTGTCACGAGTTAAAAAAACGCAATAAAGCCATCCGTAAAATGAAACGTCAACAGATTGTTTCTTCAGAACGAAAGGCAAGAGCTGCAACCGGCATTCGTTCCGCCAGGGACGCTGCAGTATTTTCGGCCCCTTTACAGCTCCCGGATAACACAGAATCTGCAAAAAGGCCTCTGATATTGCACTCCCCACGCAATTGTTATGTTTGCAAAGCTGAGTTTACCCAGCTGCACTTTTTTTATGATACGATGTGCCCCGATTGTGCGGAGCTGAACTATCAAAAACGGTTTCAGACCGCCGATTTAAGGGGACAGGTTGCTTTGATAACCGGATCACGTTTAAAAATTGGTTATCAGGCAACCTTAATGATGTTAAGGGCAGGTGCTTCGGTTATTGCAACTACCCGTTTTCCTGTAGATGCAGCATTAAGGTATTCCAGGGAAAATGATTTTAACGACTGGGAGGACCGATTACACATCTATGGACTGGATTTAAGGCACACACCCAGTGTGGAGATTTTTTGCAGTCATATTGAACAAACCTTTGATCGACTGGACATTTTAATCAATAATGCGGCCCAGACAGTCCGTCGTCCGCCCGAATTTTATGCCCATTTGATGCACAATGAGGCAAAATCGTCACATGAACTTCCCGAGAATGTCCAAAAGCTGATGATGAACTACCGCCTATGTACTGACAGATTAAACTGTTTTGATATGCCAAATCCGCAATCAAAACACGCTCTGCCGGTTACCTGGCATGGGAACCTGCCGGGAATAGGATTAAGAGAATCTGCGCAACTATCTCAAATACCCTATGCTTATGATAACACGTTACCTGCAGAGACTGTTTTTCCAAAAGGAGAATTGGACGTTGACCTGCAGCAGGTTGATTTAAGAACCACCAACAGCTGGCGGCTTAAACTCGGTGAAATCCAGACTGCGGAAATGCTTGAAATACAGCTTATCAACGCAGTCGCACCCTTTGTATTATGCAATAAACTGACGCCGTTAATGAAAAAAGACAATACCGGTCAAAAACATATCGTGAATGTCTCTGCCATGGAAGGCAAGTTTTTGCGTTTTAAAAAAGGAGAGCGCCATCCCCATACCAATATGGCAAAAGCAGCGCTCAATATGTTGACCCATACTTCGGCCAGTGAACTGGCGCACTATGGTATTTTCATGAATGCGGTGGATACCGGCTGGGTAACCGATGAAGATCCGGCGCAACTATCCAGACGCAAACAGGACCTGCATGATTTTCAACCCCCTTTAGATATCGTTGACGGTGCGGCACGGGTATGTGATCCATTTTTTGACGGTATCAATTCCGGTAAACACTGGTGTGGTAAGTTTTTAAAGGATTATTTCCCAATCGACTGGTAATAATTTTTGCGCTTTAGTTTCATGGCACCGGCATCCCCCCGGATCGTGCTGGAGAAGCCGGGAACGGCCGGGACGGTCCTCACGATGTTATGGCCAACGTTATGATCAAGCCCTATATTTTTTTATACTGAAAATTAAGTTGCGCATCATCCGATAGCCGGAAAATTTTCTCTCCCGGCTACCACGACGCATTGTCTACCGAAAAGGCATCGTGACAGAAACGCTTTTGCCGAAATGGTCCGGCCCCCCGATACAAAAAAACAGATCCGTTTCATTTCAGAATTAAAATACTAAATTTCCTTTCACCGCCGTCAGCAGCCGCGAAATCATGCCGCGCTGCCCCGGCTTTTGAGGAGGTAATCATGAAAACAACGAGCATCTATCATCCGGTCCTCGGATTGTTCATCACTTTTTTTCTTGTTTTCTGTCTTGCCCTGCCGCCACGGCAGGGCAAAGCAGAGGAAACCGGCTATCCGGAGCCGTCTGAAAAATACAGCCGGGAGGAACTCGCGCAGATGCTGGCGCCCATCGCCTTGTATCCCGATGCGCTCCTGTCCCAGATCCTGATGGCATCGACCTATCCCATTGAAGTAATCGAAGCCGACCGCTGGATCAAAAAAAATCCGGAGCTGAAGGGCGATGCCCTTGATACAGCGCTTTTGGACAAAAACTGGGACCCCGGCGTCAAGGCGATCTGCCACTTTCCGGAGATCTCTGCCCTGATGAGCGAGCGGATCTCCGAGACCACCAACCTCGGCAACGCTTTTCTCGCCCAGGAGGCCGAGGTCATGGACGTGGTCCAGGAACTGCGGACCAAAGCCTATGACCAGGGCAACCTCACCACCACCTCCAGGCAGAAAGTCCTTGTCGAAAAGGAGACGATCATCATCGAGCCGGCAGATCCCAGGGTCATCTACGTGCCGTACTATGACCCCTTCCATGCCTACGGCCCGTGGTGGTATCCTGCCTATCCGCCCTATTACTGGGGCCCCCCGGGGGTAAGCATCGGCGTCGGCATCTCATACTGGCCCGGCTTTTATTTCGGATTCGCCTTCGGCACCTGGAGCCATTTTGATTGGAACCGCCACCATATTTACATCAATGTACAAAAACGGCCAAGATTTGTCAGACACGACCGGTGGATAACAACGCCCGGCCGCTGGCAGCACGCCCCCAGTCACCGTCGGGGGGTCGCCTACCGCGATAAATCCACCGCCAGAAAATACGGCCAGGACCCCAACCGCTCCATTGGCTTTCGACGCGACACCCGTGGTTTTCTTGGCCCCCGGGAAGTGGATCGTGATCGGCGCGGAGATGACCGGATAAAAATTGACCGTAACCGGCAGCAACGTAAACGGGTTGAACAAGAACAACAGATTCAGAAAAAAACCGAACGTAACAAGCAGGAACAGGGACGTGTTAAACATGACCGGCAGATACAGCAACGGACCGGGCAGGAAATTCAGACGCGGAAACGGATTGAGCGCGAACCGCAGCAGAAAAGCCGCAGCAATGTTTTCAACCGGATCGAAGAGGGCCGGAAGGAACGCCAATCAAGCGAACGCGGTCGGGGCAGCCGGCAGGGCCTGAGCGATGACTCCCGCGGCAAATGACGTCCGGGCGGTGACGGCAGAGCCGGCCGCTACGACCGGGGCCAAAACAAGCAGTAAGCCGGAGTACCGGGCCATGATTCCATTCATACAGAAAGGGGCACATATTATGATGGTACTTAAATCAGATAAATACAGAATGTTGTGGTTGTTTACCGGCGCAATGACGATGCTCACCGCAATGCTCGTCCTGGCAGCCTCCGTTATGGCCGGGATGCCGGCGGAACAGAAGCGTTTCGCCTCCCCGCAACTGGCGGTGGCCGCCCTGATCGCTGCAGTTCAGGACGACAACGATGCCGAGATGCTCGCCATCTTGGGCCCCGGCTCGGAGGACCTCCTTTCCTCCGGCGACAAAGTCGCGGACCAGAACGGCAGAACGCGCTTTCTGAAAGCCTGTGAAAAAAAGAACGGCCTTGATCAGGAAGACGAAAGCCGGGCGGTACTCCTCATCGGCAGCAAGGATTATCCGTTCCCGATCCCCATTGTTCGGCAAGGGGACACCTGGCGCTTCGACACCCCGGCGGGCAGAGAGGAAATCCTCAACCGGCAGATCGGCGGAAACGAGCTGAACACCATCGAGGTGATGCGAGCCTATACCGACGCCCAGCGTGAGTATGCCTGCATGAAGCCCGACGGCAACGGCCCGGGGTTCGCCCAGAAGTTTGCCAGCAGTGAGGGCAAGAAGGACGGACTCTATTGGGAAGCACGGGAGGACGAGGAGGAAAGCCCTTTTGGCCCACTGATCGCAGGGGCCACTGAACAGGGATATGCGGACGGCCTGAATGAGGCCCATCCCGAACCCTTTCACGGCTATTATTTCAAAATTCTCAAGAGGCAGGGCGCACATGCCAACGGCGGCGCCTTCGAATATGTGACCGATGGTAAAATGGTCCTCGGCTTTGCCCTGGCCGCCTACCCCGCCAGATACGGGGTTTCGGGTATCATGACCTTCATCGTCAATCAGGAAGGCATCATCTATGAAAAAGACCTGGGCGAGGACACGGCCACAGCGGCCGCAGCAATAACCACCTTTGACCCCGATGACACCTGGCGCAAGTACGAAGAACCCGCCGGGGAATAATGCGGGGCAGTACGCCAGAAAATACGGTAGTGTCCACAAAATCTGCCAAGCTCCGGAATGAGGCCATCCCCTGGTCTATTTTGACGACCCCGGGTTAAAAATAAAACCACGGAATACACGGAAATCAGATTCAGTGCGTTCCGTGTTTCCAGTGGTTGATACTGGAAGAAAAGAGTTGAAAAAAATAAAGTCGGCTCAGTTCTACAATATTTTATCTATTATCCCGTTTCATTTGATCTCGAAATATTTTCTACCTCGCATCGGCACCCGAATTATCAGCAATTGACTTTTCATGCGGGACAATGGATAAAAAGCTATTCGTGAATAGATATACGGTTTCTGTTTATCATTCCAGAATGAGTGATAAACAGTTAGAAACGACATCGTTTAGTCGGAAATTCGTCGGAAAAAATTTCTGGCCTGTATAGATAAACAGAAACTACTTAATCACTTGTTCAAGGAAGGTCATAAATTGGTTCAATTCAACCTCGATGAAGATAAATTTTGGAAGTGTTCGCCCGCCGCAGCAGAAATCTTTGCGTACAGACGTGAAAATAAAAATATAACTGCAATGCCTTGGGGCTTCGATCGCGGTGGCATTTCCGATGATCGCCGTTCTACGTGGGCGTGCTTCTCGTGTGTCGCTTTATCGGGATGGGGTAAGGATGAGCTGACAATTTCTGCGACTATGAATGAAGACAACTCATGGAAAATTACACATGCAATCAAAAAAGCACCCTAACAAAATCAATACAGCCGATCGCTACGCTACGGCTGATCTCATCGTTGACGGGCCTGAGAAAGAAAATCGGTAAAACTACGATTTTACTTTGGGGCACTCATCATCAAACTCAGAGTGGGCTACGAAACTTTATGAGGTGAATAAATCATGAAATTCCGGCTGGGCGAATATGTAACCAAGAATCAGGGTGTTCCCGGAAAGGAAGTGCATGGCAAGATAATCCGACTTCTTCCCCCTAATAGATACGTGTTCCAAGTGAGCGGCATGGATATCACCAGTGCTCATGAAGTTTCTGAAGATATTCTGACACAAATAATACCGAATCGGATAGTCGCTCCACCGTCATATCCGCCAATTGCATACTTGAGTGGTACAATAACCAATCCAGAGCTGGCTTATCCTTTCTCCAATGAGAAAGGTTTTGAACAAGAAGAATTGTGGGCGGCCCTGAATTACGGCGGGATGGATGCTGGCGCTGTTGTTGGAGTTTCGGGATCTGTTTTGGACATTGCGACCAAGATTGCATCCTGTACTCAAATTGTTTCAGTCGATATTAACACTGAGACAGTAAAGGCTGTCGAAAAACTTCGATCCTTGCTGGCCCAATCGACACATGTAGACAAGATGGTCTTAAGAAAAGTGCATTGGAAAACACAAGTTCAGACTGATACACAAATAAATCTGTCACAACTTCTAACTGACTGCACTGCATACTGGAGACACTCTTTGGATGATTATGTGAATGAACTGAATCTTATCTGCACCCCAGACGAAGCCGGCCTGAAATTCAAAAAATTGCTGATTGACATCGAAAAGAAGTCTCGATCAAAAATCAACTATTCCCAGTGGTTCAAAAATGAGTTTGCCTGTCAGGTTTTATCAAGAATGGCGGAAAACGGCAGGATTTCGATCTTATGCGTCGATTTACAACACCAAGATGCTTTATTGGGCCTTCAACGAACACTCGACTGCGATGTCGCAGTGTTCAATATTTCTAACGCACTTGATTATATCAAAAACGCGAACGCGATCATTCAACTTCTCCAGTCAATTAAACATACTACGAATGCGAAAGTGATTTCATCATCCCAGGTGGCTGAACAGATAGAAAACCTTGGCAGTTTCCGCAAACCAAAAGTAACCCGCTGGGACGACTTCATTGAGATCCTAAGAAAAAAAGGCGTACAAGCGTTTATAGGGGGGCTCTTGAATTATCAGTAGTTCACCCGAAATATCTGAAACGTAATCAATGAAACTAAGAAAAACGGTATGGCCCGTCAACCCAATGTAAAAAAGGTGTTGAAATTGCGCGTTTCTTTTTGTTTTCAATCTCTGCTTTTACAATAATTTCCCTTAAAATCCCCGATTCCAGCTACCTGAAAGCAGACAGCAACAAATCTTCGGTTTTTGGTTTTGCAAATCTATGCTGCATCTCGAATATCAAGAATCAATTTTTTGCCAAGGCACTGGAGAGCTCGAACCAGTTGAGCAAGGCTGGTATTGTGGTCAAGATCTAATATTCGACGAACCTGACGGCCATCAACTCCAACACATTCTCCGAGGGCTGATTGGGTGACACCCTGGTCTCGCATGGCTTGATAAATTGATAATTTCATTGCCACCTGGGGAGGCAGCGGAACGGATTTTTGGCCCTTTTCAGGCTTGGATGGTGCAGGAATATCACGATGGCCATCCATATAGCCCGAAAGGGCTACGACAAGGGCATCCTGCGCCCATTCAGTGGCGTTGTTTTCATCTACGCCAACCGTCATTGCTTCCGG
The DNA here is from genome assembly GCA_028704555.1 of Desulfobacterales bacterium. Classification (NCBI taxonomy): domain Bacteria; kingdom Pseudomonadati; phylum Thermodesulfobacteriota; class Desulfobacteria; order Desulfobacterales; species Desulfobacterales bacterium. The sequence goes on along the minus strand of JAQWFD010000003.1, from coordinate 117,002 downwards.
AACATCCGGAAACCGGGCAACAACCGTCCCATTATCATCGAGAGCAAGATTGATGGGATAACTTTGAAGCATATATACCTCCATTCACAGAATTTTATCTGGATTAATATCAAGCTGCTTGCAAATCATTTTAATAAAAATCGGACCGATGTCGGCATCACCGTGAATGGGGATTGTGGCCTGCTTGTCTTTATAGCGTGCGAGTTGGTGACCGCCTTTACCTCGCCCCTTGGTTATTTCGACACCGAGTGATTTTAGCTTGCTGATCAGCTGTTTTGTTTTCATCAGCTTTAATTTAGGACAATAGTGTCCTATTGTCAATATTAAATACATAACAATGGACTTTCAGGTGGGCACAAAAACCGCGGTCACTGAAATCTGTTATATATCAGGTTAATCCTGTCTGCTCCCCGTCCCCTGTCCTCTGTTATCTGGCTTATCCATCAGCCATCAGCCATCAGCTTTTTTACGCTGTTTCCCTACCCGCACACATCCACCCACTTCCCGCCGGTGATCCGATACAGTTCGTCCGGGGTGATTTTGATGCATGAATTCCGGGAACCGGCGGCCGGGTAGACGATGTCGAACTGATTCAAACTTTTGTCCACGTAGATGTCAATTTTCTGTTTTAAACCGAACGGGCACACACCGCCCACGGGGTGGCCGGTAATCTCCACCACTTCGCCCGGCCTCATCATGCGGCTTTTGCCCGGGAAACAGTGTTTAAACTTCTGGTTATCGATCCGGGCATCGCCCTTTGTCACCACCAGGATAAACCGATCCCTGAGTTTGAACCCGAGGGTCTTGGCAATCAGTGCCGGTTCCACACCCAGGACCCGGGCGGCGGTTTCAACGGTTTCGGTAGTCTGATCCATTTCCATGATGTCACAGGGAAAATTGTTTTCCTTAAAATACGCTTTGACGCTTTCCACGCTCATGATCGTTATCCTTAAAGTGATGTCTGCAGGTAAGCTCAGTGCCTCGGCAAAAATTTACCTACCCGTATCTGCCGGAAGTGTCAAGGCCATTGACTTTTTTATCCGCAGTCAGCTGTCTGTCACGCTGCCTGCGCTCTGAATTTCAGGGAAGATTTCTTCATGTGAAAACCGATGCGGTAGAAGCCGTGGATGCGATGATGCAACATATGGAAATAAAACGAAAACGACCCGGGCTGTAATTTATGTGGGCTATCGGGATTGTCCGGGATCCGTTTGGTCCCTTATCAAGTAGAATCAGCCCCCGACAGGGTGGCGGCACGTGAACGTTAGGGACTCGATCATAACTTCGGCCATCGTTCCGAAGTGTGGCCGCAGGAGTTCGAAAAGGCAAGCAAGCCGGTACAATTTATTGTTTCCGCAGCCCTTATACCCTGCCCCGCCGCTTCAGGTATCAATATTATTTAAAAAGGCAAATTTACTAATATAGGAAGGAGAACGTGCCCATCAATTTGAGTTGTCTGGGCATATTCCAGAAATTCCATTACCAGGATGGCCCACAGAAGCCAGGTCGTGTTTGCTATCGAGCGGAACAATACCACCGGCTTGACATCAATATTTTTTCTGGACCAGTAATTGTTAAAATTCGGAAAAATACCATTGACCCTGCTGCAATAGTCGAGATAGGGCTGGCCGAACAATTGGGCCAGCCGCTGTTCTTCGGATTTTATGACATAATAGTAGTATCCGCAATAGGCGGGGATTAATACGATCAACATGATAGCACGGGTTGAACTCAGCACGATGCCCATCGCACCGATAAAGGAAAAAATATACAGCGGATTTCTCCAGATGGAATACGGGCCATCGGTTGTCAGCTCTTCGTCTTTTCGGCCTGCAATATACACACTGCACCAGATTCTTCCGATGACAGCGATAATAATCAGGCCATAGCCCAAAATTTCAATCGACTCAAAAAAAGGGGTTTCCGCATATAAATTTCTTGTAAAACAAATAAACGCGATAAATAATCCCCCAAAGATCCAACTCACTGACAATCTTAATCGTTCAAACGTATCATGCACTGATCCAACCTCCGTAGTGACGGTTTTCCCCCGGATATTGCATGCGGCCGGCAAGACATATTTTTAAAACGGATAAGACATGGGGGCGGTAAATATTACGACAACCTGAATTATCCTGGCGGGAATAATCTTGTTCTAAAGGTACTTTTTCAGCACAGTCCCGAAACCGTTCATGCAACAAGCGGGCTTGACACTCCTTTTGAGTCTCTGCCATTCATTCCCGCAATTTTCATTTTTGTACAGGTTTTGAAAGATTTTGGCAAATTAAAAAACCTCGTTCCGTGCGAAGGCTGAAAGCCGGCGCTGTTTTTTCTGGCAAGGGGCGGGGCTGGCCTGTCAATGACACCCGAATTCAGAGGGACAGGATTCCTCCGGTCGACCCAGCCCCCATTCCTCAAAAATCAGATCCGGGACCACGCGCGCCATACTTCTCTGATTGGCCCAGGCAATCGTTTCAGGGGCTTTTGCCGCATCGGTGCACAGCCTGTCCGGATCGGGCATTTTCCCCACCCGCCCCAGGTCCAGACGGTCAGCGTCCCAGCAGGTCTGGATGGTGATGTCGGCATGGGTTTTCCCGTTGGTATGATCCGCACATGCCGTATACAACAATTCAAAATCATCATCCGGAATTTCAAAATAACTTGCCCGGAGCGCTGCGGCCAGTTCAGCCCCCATAGGCCCGTGCGTGAAATCCCGTCCCTCGGTTCTCCGGCGGGCATCGTGAAGCACGGCAAACAGCTTGACCACCCGGGTATCGGCCCCGGTTATCGTTGCCAGCCGAAGGCCGTTTTCACAGACCCGCGCCCAGTGAGACACACCGTGTGTTCCCCATACCGGCAGTTCGTATTGATCCAGCAGCCGGAAAACCAGCCTTCTGAAATTGATCATGGAATTGACGGAACAATTCATATAAGCCTTTCTTGATTTCCCTGGCCCCTGATAAAAATTCAGGGGTCATGATTCCACATATTTTTCAGAGCAACACAATGTCCCGGCACCTGAATTACCCCAAAAAGCAATGATAAACAATGGGCTTTTTGCGGCAATACCAAATGAACCGGAATATTGCGAACCCGGATCACAACAGATAAACGTATTGTGATTCAACCGCAAATCACATATAAACTTGTTTTAAAGTCAATAAGCTGCGAATGATCAGCCATTTTCGGTTTGATTCGGAAAAATCATCATGTATGTATTCATCATATTCGCTTTACTGTTAAGCGTTATCGGCCTGCTGGGGTGTATCTTTCCGGTTATTCCGGGCCCGTTACTGAGTTTTTCTGCGCTCTGCATGGTGTATGTTTCCAACAGCCAGGAACTGCTGAGCATCCCGTTCATATCGGTTATGGGGGGATTGATGCTGCTGGTTTCACTGCTGGATTTCGTCATTCCGGTTGCCGCGGCTAAAAGATACGGGGCTTCCAGGCCGGGGCTGTGGGGGTCTGTGATCGGGATGCTGCTTGGCATGTTTATGTTCCCGCCGTTAGGGGTTTTTATCGGAGCACTGGCCGGCGCTGTTGCCGGGGAGCTGATCAACGGGAAAATGATCAAACAGGCGTTGGGGGCCGGCTGGGGAATTTTTATCGGAAACATGGTGAGTATCGGTCTGAAGCTGGCCTATTGTACGCTTGTGCTGTTTCTGTGCATCAGGGCATTGTTCGTGTAGTGTCCATCCACAGTCTGTTTCCCCCATGTGCGCTTGCCCTGTAAAATAAACGGCGAATTAGCGATTTTCCGTTTATAATAGTCATTTTGGATAGATAACAGCGATGCCGTATCCACATTTAACGATAGCACCCTCAGAACCATGAATTTTCTGAAAGAATCTTCAGAAATTGAGCTTGGCTTTGGAAATCTTTGACGACGCTATTGCAAAGATCCATCCACTGCCGCTTTGACATTTCAAACGGATGATCGGATGTTTTCTGGAGGGTAAATACCCGTTCTCCGACTTGTGCCGGTGTATCAAACGTTTGAATTTTAAAATGCCAGCTACCGGTTTCAGACCAGTTTTCATTGAACAGATCGGCAACCTGTCTGAGTCCCTTCCGGACCTGTTCATCCGGAAGATCAAACAAGTTGTCCAGTTTACAATAAATTTCCTGCATGACAGGAATCATGTCTTTAAATCGGCTGCCGGATACGGAGTCCGCCATCGTCAGCAACTCATCCGGATGCCTGAATGCCGCCGGTTCACGATCCCATTCTTCCCTGACCAGCCAGACATCAAAATAAGCCGGTAATCCAACATATCTGAGGAATCCGGCCAGTGCCAAGGGCTTCGGGTAAACATCCCATTTCCCGTTCTTAGCATCTTTTTTTTTGGGCGGTGAAATTTCACACCATATGAAGATGCTGTTCTCTGTCAATGGTTCCGAAGAAAGAAGCCCTTCCAGAGAGCGCTGTCTGTCTTTATACAGTGCCTGCCACCACTCAAATTCATCCCATTTTTCAACCATCACAGTCCCCATCAGATCGTTAGATAATTATCTTTAAACTTAATCATACCCAACGATGGTTGGGTGATCAGCTATCGTGTCAGATATCGCCAGGCACCTGTTTCAAAAAGCGCAAGTCAGCCCGAAGAGCCGTATGACACGGGCGATTTCTTTTGGCTATCGTCAGCATTTTGGAATAAATGAGCTATAACTACCCCTATCCGGCATACACTGTCAAGTAGATTTGAGGGATTCCGGTCAGCCATGCCGCAGTGCCTCGATCGGATCCATATTGGCCGCACGATAGGCGGGATAAATACCGAAAACAACCCCCTCGATGGCTGAAATGGAAAATGCAAGTATCAGTGACCATGGGGTGAAAATCACTTTCATCCCGGTGAAAAAAGTGATCGCCAACGGCAGGACTATGCCGATGCCAAGCCCCAGAACCCCGCCGAGCAGCGAAAGCACCACCGTCTCTGATAAAAACTGCGCCACGATATCTCTTTTATTGGCTCCGATGGCACGCCGAATTCCGATTTCACGGGTTCGCTCGGTCACATTGGCCAGCATGATGTTCATAATTCCGATACCACCGACCAGCAGGGAAATTGCGGCAATCATTCCCAGTACCAGGCTGAACATTCGCGCGCTTCGTTTGATCTCCTCCAGCAGCCTCAGGGGGACAATCATTTCGAAATCTTCCTTGGAATGGTATCGGTCCAGAAGGTTGCGAATCACATCAGCGACCGAAACGACATTTTCAATGTGGGTGACTTTTACAAAAATCTGATGCAGCTCGACGGTTTCGGCTTCAAACGATCCGGACTTGATTTTCAGAATGGTCTTGCCAAACCGTTCCCGGGCGGTGGTAAAAGGGATAAAAACCTGCTGATCATCCGCATCAGAGGTTTCCAGCACACCGATGACACGATAAAAAACCGCAGATATTTTAACCGTTTTGTTCAACGGATCTTCATAAGGAAAAAGCGCATGCCGTAAAGCAGTCGTTATCACACATACGGGCAGGCATCCGTCCATATCCACAGAGGTGATGAACCGGCCCCTTTTAATTTTCTGGCCCGTAATCGCTACATACCAGGGCACCGTTCCCCTGACCAGCCCGTCAGCCTTCCGCGGACCGTTCCATATATCCTGACGGATTTCCCGAACCGGAATCAATACCTCGATGCCGGATACCGTAGACTTAATTCTCTCGGCATCCTTGTAGGTCAGACCGTAAACAGCAGAACTGACAGCGTGAGACGAACCGCTTTTTTTCTCTTCTATCGATGGTTTAATACTCCTGATAATGATATTCTGGCTTCCCAGCCCCCTGATGCGCTGCTGGGATTCATAACTGGCCCCTTCCCCAACGGCCAGCATCGCCACCACAGCCCCCACCCCGAACACCATGCCCAGCATCGTCAGTACCGATCGGAGCGGATGTCTCAGCAGGCTTTTAAACCCCAGTTTCAGGTGTCTCTTTATTTTAAAAAACATGTCAATTATCAGTTACCTGTTAAGAGAAAACGGTTAAGGGAAATCCAATGGGCGGACACGGGGGTCCGTCCCTACACCCTATACCTTGTACCCTTTACCCTGCACCTTATTCCCTGAACCCTATTTTTCCCTGCCTGCTCCTTACTCCCTACTGCCTAGTTTACGCGTCCTTCTCAATCCGTCCGTCGCGCATGCGGATAATCCGCTGTGCCCTGGCGCCCACTTCACGATCGTGAGTGACAGTGATCAGGGTTTTCCCATTCTGATGAAGGCGATCGAGAATCTGCAGGATATCTCCGGTGGTTTCGCTGTCAAGATTTCCGGTCGGCTCATCAGCAAGAATAATCAGAGAATCATTGACAAGCGCCCTGGCGATGGCAACCCGCTGCTGCTGGCCTCCGGACAGTTCTGCCGGCTTGTGGTGAATCCGATCGGTCAATCCGACCCGTTCCGCAAGCTCCAGGGCCTTTTCCCGACTGGCCCGTTCGGATTGCCCCTGATAGTATAACGGCATTTCGATATTCTCCAGGATCGAAAGTTCGGGGATCAGATTGTAGGACTGAAAAATAAACCCCAGCTTGCGGCACCGGATACCGGACAGTGCATCGTCATCGAGTCCGGATACATCCTGGCCGTCGAGCATGTACTGGCCGTCTGTCGGACGGTCAAGACATCCAAGGATGTTCAGCAGCGTCGACTTTCCGGAACCCGAAGGACCCATGACGGCGATATACTCGCCCCGGTCGATGGACAGGTCAATACGGCGCAGCGCATGAACCGTCACGGCGCCTTTTCCCAGAACATATGTCTTATTGATCTGTTTGAGTCTGATCAGCGCCATGATTCATCTTCCTGCCGGCTGGCACAGGCCCCGGTTTTTTTCCGTCCCGGATATCATCCCCGGGCATTTCTGAAATTTCCGGTTTTTCAACCGTAAATGACGCCGGAACCGCTTGCACCCGCTCACCCGGACCCGGTTCCCGAAGCAGTATGTCTTCGCCGGCAACCAGCCCTTTAAGAATATGGATAAAACTTTCGCCGGCATTGCCCAGCAGGACGGGACGGGCTTCATAATAGCCTCTTTTGACCACATAGCACACGGATCGGCCGTCATATGGGAAAACAGCCTGCACCGGCACGACAATCACATCTGTCAATTTCTCGGAAATAATTTCCACCGCGGCGGTTAAACCGGGTTTCAGGTTTTTAAGATTTCTGCCGTCGATGACGACTTCCGAAGAATATACCTTCAGGTCCGGATTCAACCAGCTGGCCTGAGAATCCGGCACCAGGGCAATTTTATTTACATATCCGCTCAGCGGCATATCCGGAAATGCATCCAGACGGATGATGGCTTTCTGTCCTTTTTTGACTTTTTCTACGGCCGATTCGATCACTTTTACATCCACCGCCATCACGGAAAGATCCGGAAGCGTGATCAACTGCTGACGCTCTCTGACCGTCGCCCCCTCTTCGATCGGCTCCTGACGCCGGCGCCACATATCACCGCCACCGGCATAAACCACCAGTCCGGGCTGAGTCGCCCGGATCGTACATTTTTCGATCTGGTCCTTGAGCTTCTGGAATTTATTGAGCTGGAGTTCATAATTTAATTTTTTGGATTCCCAGTCCGCACGTGCCTGAATTTCCATGCTTCTGGCCCGGGCGATTATCCGTTCCAGTTCCCGCTGTGCTTCAAGTTCAGCTGATATGAGTTTTTCCGTTTCTTTGGCAAAATCATACTTCAAAAACAGATCCAACGCCGTGTGGGACTTCTCCAGCTCCACGTTTTTCCGTTTCAGCGACAGCCTGTCAGCTTCCAGTTCATCGCGGGTGACATAGCCCTTGGAAAAGAGTTCCCGGGTCCAGTTCAGTTTATTTTGCGCCAGGGTCACCTCTTCCTTTGCCAGTTCGATTTCAGACTGAAAATTGCGATTCTGCTGCAGCGCCTCCCCTCCCAGGTCCCTGCGGTTGACAAGATCTCTGAACTCGATCTCGCCTTCGGGCAACATTTCGGAGACAATCGCTGCTCCCAGATATTTTTCCAGATCCATCCGGGCAAATTTCAATGTCAGTTCACCGGATTTAATGTCACTGTCGTTTTGTTTCAGCTGGATATTCAAATTTTCCTCTGCCTGACCAAAGTCGGATTTAGCCTGGTTCAGTAATATTTCATGCTGGGTGGCATTATCTCTGAGCAGTGAGGAATCCAGTTCGATGAGCACTTTTTTCAGGTTCACATCCGCTTCGGTAATCAACGTACCCTCGGCAACGATGCTGATTATGGTGGTGGTACCTTCCACTTCGGAGCGAATATCCAGGGAATAACGCGCCTTGAGATTGCCGCTTTCCAGAACGCTGATCACCAGATTCCCCCGTTTGACCGTATAAGTGGATGCATCATTCACGGCGTGGCCCGAATCAAATCGTCCCGTGGCAAGGATGAACCAGAGGAGCAGCCCGGCAAAAACGATGCCCGCGACACTCAGGTAAATTTTTTTCAATATGGATTTTTTCTCAATCATCTTGTCGGACCTCAATCGAAATTTTCATCTTTCGGCCACATCAGGGATGGTTAATACACACTGTCCAGAATATTATTGTCAGGTTTCAACGCGCCGGTGTCCCGATAAAATTGCAGCCGCGCGATCGTATGATCCATCAGCGCGCGAACCAGGGCATTTTGTGCCTCTACCAGCGCCGCCTGAGATTCCAGAAGATCCCGGGTATCGGCACGACCTGCCTGAAGCAGCAGGGTTGTGCTGTCAACCCGCTGCTGTGCCAGTTTGACGCTGCTGAGCTGGATATCATAGCTTTCCCGGGCCTGCAGCAGGGCTCGCCACGCATCGGTCACTTCAAGTCTGACTTCATCTGTTTTCAGACCCAAGATTCTTTTTGCCCGTTCATATGCGATCAACGCCCGCCGGTAATCATTGCGCTCCGAAAGCCGCTCCAGAGGAAGATCCACATCGATACCGGCATTCCATGCCGCATCGTCAAAGCGAAGTTCAGCCGGATGCGTCTGCGGCCGGCTGGGCACACTGGCGTCGAAAGTCAAATTAATATCAGGCCCGAGGCTGTTTGCAGCCACCTCTATTTTACGTCTGGCATCTTCGAGCTGATCATTGCTGTTTTTTAAATCCTGCCGGAACTCAAGCGCCATCGCCACCGAGCGTTCAAGCACAATATCCGTATGCTGGATGCCGATGCGAACCAGCTTTTCAAGATCGGCATCGTCCAGATCCACGTTGGCATCTATTGAAAGTCCGAGCTCCAGTTTATAATTATCCAGCAATTCATAGTACGTTTTTACCGCCCGGGTCCACCGATCCATGGCTCGCAGCTGATCCTGTATGGCCTGATCCGACTGAAATTCCGGCAGACGCCCTGCCTTTGCCATCATCTGTGCCCGGTCTCCGGCTACGATCAGGTTCAGGTAATTCTGCCGTTCATTACGCACAACCGCCCGCTGCTGGAGTATCCGGAAATGAGAAGATGCGATATCGACAATAAAGGTTTTTCTGAACCGTGCAAGCGATCTTATGTCATAGATCACATTTCGTTCCGCCTGTTTCATATTTTCCGTCGCGATCGTTTCTCCGGCACCTCTCCAGAGCGGCTGAATGATGCCGACCGCCAGAATCGAAGAAATCGTCCGGCGGGGGTCTCCCGTCAGATACCGCAGAAATTCGGTGCTTAAATCAATACCAATGGACGCCCCGGTCCTGAGCAGACGGCTGATGCTCAGCCCGCCTTCAGCAGTCAGGGATTCATCATCGCCGGTTGCCGTCCAGAGGCCGGATATCAGACCGCCAAACTGACTGGAAAATTCATTCTGCTGCTCGGTCAGAGACAGCGCCGTCAGGTAAACATCTTCCTTTCGGCTCTGATATTCCCGGTTATGCCAGGTCGCGATTTCAAAGGCTTTTTCAAGAGATATGATCAAGGCAGGGGTGGAAAACCGTTGCATCGCTGCGGGTATCTCCATCAGCGGGGCCGGAGATTGAAAAAGATCCTTGAGTGGATCACGGGGCAGCTGTTCAATGTCATATTGCTGTGCCGAATCGTAAAATTCGCTGTGAATTTTGTTTAATATCCCGTATACCTGCCGGTCGGCACTTTCACGGTAATGTGTGGCAGCGCACCCTGCAGAACCCAGAATAATCAGGCCGATCAGTACGATCCGGCCGGTCGTGACGTATCGTGTCATATGCTTTATCCGCTCAAACGGCATGGAACATTTCTCCGGAAATCAATCAAACAGACGCCAGTTGACTGATATTCCGTACACGATCATTCCGGATTTTACAATACTGTCCCGGGCCCATAACCGGACATTGATATTGCTTATCCAGCGGGACTATATTATGAATATGTCATGAATTTAACTGCAATCAAGGCAACCTGTTTTTAAACACTTACCAGATCGATTCCTTCCTATATATTCAAAGGAGGACCTGTGAAACGGATCGTTCTCATTTTGGTTATGCTGATATCCCTGGCGCTTACGGCATCATGCACCACTCAGGCGGAAGAGCTGTATGAAACCGCAAAACTGGAAGAAATACAGCAGAATCCGGAACATGCCCGCCGGCTGTATGAAGAAATCCTGCAGAAATACCCGGACAGCGAATTTGCTGTATTTGCCAGAGACCGACTTGCGGAACTGGATATTCAAACGCAGAAGCCGTGATGTTCTTTCCCCCATAGCTGCACAGACAAAATAACGGGGTTTTTTCCTCAGGACAAACGGCCGAATCTGCCCCTGTCCACGGTTGTAATTTTTGGGGTCGTCGGCAAAGAGAAGTTATTTTTCCAATGTGATATCGGTCATGTGAAACGGAAATTTCCCGCTGGGCCAATCGTTGATATATTGCCGAAGGGTATCTTGAATCGGGATAAACGCAAGTTCATCCCACGGGATTTCATTTCTGTCAAATAACCTGGCATCCAGGCTTTCACTGCCGGGGCTGAAATTATCATTAATCATCCGTGCCAGAAAAATTATATAAATCTGATTGATGGATGACAGGTTATACAATCCGTACAGGGAAATGATATGTACCTGCGTCCCGGCTTCTTCCAGAACCTCGCGTTTCGCCCCTTCGGATACGGTTTCTCCGTTTTCCATATAACCGGCCGGCAGGGTCCATTTCCCATAACGGGGTTCTATGGAACGGCGACATAACAGGACCTTGTCTTCCCACTGCGGTATACAGCCCACGACCACTTTTGGATTTTCATAATAGATGGTGTTGCAAACATCACAGACATATCGTTTTCGCTCATCACCCGGAGGAACTTTGAATGTTACCCGAGCACCGCAATTGCTGCAATAGTTCATAAATGTAACGTCCCCGTAAAAAATCAAATCATTATGGCCCAAATTCAGGCCATCGGTTGTATAGTTATGCCATTTTGCTTCTGTAATCAACCTGTTTTGCTAAAAAAGTCTGTTTTATCGTATAAAGCCGAGTCATCAGCCCGCCTGTTTCCGGAAGAACAAGGCCAGAAAAATCCGGTTGAAAAAAATATGAATTGTGTTAGATTTAAAACATAGTAAACAGAAAATACTTCTCTATTCAACTTTTTCCCTACAATTTTCTCTTTTGAAATATTACTTACGTATTGATATGCAAAACAACCTGATGATTTACCACCCCATCAGCTTCGGAGCTTCGAAAAAAATAAATTTTACGGGCTGATTTGTCTTTTTACAAAAGAATCTATCAAGTATAACATACTAATTTTTCAACCGGAAAGGCACTGGCGATGTCAACCAATGGGGATGAAACTCCACCTTCCAAAAAAAAATCTTCCAATAAACACGCCAGCTTCCCGATTGTCGGCATCGGTGCTTCTGCCGGTGGTCTGGAAACCCTTGAAGTTTTTTTTTCCAACATGCCGCCTGAAGCCGACATTGCCTTTGTGATCATCCAGCACCTCAGTCCGAATTTCAAAAGCATCATGGCTTCGCTCCTGGCAAAGCATACCCGGATGACCGTCAGTGAGATCGAAGACGGCACGGCCCTTAAACCCAATTGCGTCTATCTCAACCCGCCCAATAAAAACGTGGCCGTTTTCAATCGCAGCCTTCATCTGATGGAGCCGGTTAAAAGCAGCGCGATCAACATGCCGATTGATTTTTTTTTCCGATCTCTGTCGGAGGACCTGAAAGAAAAGGCGATCGGCATCATTGTTTCAGGAACAGCCTCGGACGGGACGCTGGGTATCAAGGCCATCAAGGGTGAAGGCGGCATGGTCATGGCCCAGGATCCCAACACGGCCAAATACGACGGGATGCCCAAGAGCGCCATCGGAACCGGCCTGGTCGATTTAGTCCTTCCGGTGGAAAAGATGCCCAAAGCGTTGATCAGCTATGTCAAGCACCCATTTTTAAAGTCGCCCGGCAAGATCAACGTTGCTGAGTCCGGCATTCAACACGATCTCCAGAAAGTTTTTGCCCTGATCCGCAGCGCCACCGGTCACGATTTTTCACAATACAAACAAACCACCATCCACCGGCGGATCGAACGCCGCCTGGCTGTTCACCAGATCGACAAGTTGTCTGACTACATCATGTACATGCAGAAAAATCCCCTCGAAATCCATGCGCTCTTCAAAGATCTGGTGATCGGCGTAACCCGCTTTTTCAGAGACCCGGAAGCCTATCAGGTGCTCGAACAAAAGGTGCTTCCCCAATTACTGAAAGGCAGAAAATCAAACGAAACGCTTCGCTGCTGGGTTGTGGGGTGTTCGACCGGAGAAGAAGCCTATTCGCTGGCCATGATTTTCTCAGAGGTGATGGAAAAGCTGAAGACATATCTCAATATACAGATTTTTGCCACGGATATCGATGAAGCCGCCATCGAAACCGCCCGCAAGGGCGTGTTCCCGGATAACATCGCCACCGATATTTCCAAAGAGCGTTTAGATAAATTTTTCAAAAAAGACGACGATGTTTTCAGAATCAAAAAACAAATCCGGGATATGATCATTTTTTCTCTGCAAAGCATCATCAGGGACCCGCCCTTTTCACGACTGGATCTGGTGAGCTGCCGCAACCTGATGATTTATCTGAACCATCCGCTTCAAAAAAAAATCATCCCGCTGTTTCATTATACATTGAATCCGCAAGGGATTTTATTTTTGGGCAACTCTGAGGCCATCGGCGAATTTACCGATTTATTTCAGCCGCTGAACACCCAATTAAAGCTCTTTCAACGCAGGGAAAGTTTCAGGGAAGGAATCATCGATTATCAAAAAAAGATCACGTATGATAATCAAGATAAGCGCGAACCTGATGACCGTGTAAGAAAGCCGATGACAACCGATTTCCAGGCCGTAACCGAAAAAGCGATTCTCAGCGAATACGCACCCGCGGGGGTTTTGATCGATAACAAATATGAGATCCTCCAATTTGTCGGTCAGACAGAAAAATTCCTCGTCCCGCCAGAGGGCAAGCCCAGTTTCAATATTTTAAAAATGGCCCGGGAGGATCTCAAATACAAACTGACGACCGCGCTTCACAAGGCGGCCCGGGGAAATAAGCGCATCGACTGCAAGAGCGTCCGGGTCAAATATAACAACGCCTGCTGTATGGTTGACATATCGATCAGTCCTGTGACCGATGAAGGACTGCCCCCGGGTCTTCTGCTTGTCCTCTTTGAGACAACGGCACCTGAATGTCTGCCGGATGAGCACCTGCGGCCGGAACCCGGAAAAAAAATCAAGGATCCCTCAATACACCAACTGGAACAGGAGCTGCAATCAACCCGTGAATATCTTCAGGCCACCATCGAGGAGCTGGAGACTTCAAACGAGGAACTCACCTCAAACAACGAAGAGATGCAGTCGGTCAATGAGGAACTGCAAAGCGCGAATGAGGAACTGGAAACATCCAGGGAGGAACTTCAATCGACCAATGAAGAGCTGTCCACGGTCAATTCAGAACTTCAAAACAAAGTGGATGAACTTTCCAAGGCCAGTGACGACATGAACAATCTCATGGCCGCGACCGAAATTGCCACCATCTTTATGGACACCCGCCTGAATATCAAGCGCTACACGCCGGCGGCGGCCCGGATCATCAAACTGATCACAACCGATATCGGCAGGCCCTTAAGCGACCTTACCACCAGCTTTCCGGGGGTCGATCTTGCTGAACATGCCAAAAAAGTCCTCAGAGATCTGAATACCCTGGAAACGGAAATGTTGTCCAAAGACGGAATTTGGCATGCCCTGAAGATTATGCCGTATCGAACCGGCGAAAATGTCATTGCCGGCGTAGTGATGACGGTGATGAATATCCACAGGGTCAAACAAGCCGATAAAATCCGACGTTTGGCTACTATTCTGGAGGATTCCAATGATGCCATTACGGTACGGGATTTTAAGGGGCGTATTCTGGCCTGGAACAAAGGGGCCGAAAAAATGTATGGCTGGACCCAATTTGAAGCACAAAAAATGAATATCGAAAAACTTATTCCCGGGGAGGAACTCAAAGCGGAAAAAGCCTTCATGGACAAGCTCAAAAAGGGTGACACCGTGCAGGCACTCAAAACCCGGCGGCTGACAAAGGACGGCAAACTTTTAGATATCTGGCTCACTGCCACACTACTGACCGACGAAAGCGGCCAGCCGATTGAATTTGCGACTACAGAGCGGGATCTGGCGTGGCTGCCCGCAGATTAATTGGAGCCGAAATGAATGACAAAAATTTTTTAGTCAACTCAGAACTCAGGCAGCGTGCCGAAAGTCAGATCCAAACAACGCCTGCAGACGCTGAAGATATTGCCGGAATGTCAACTAATGCCATGGCAAATCTAATCCACGAGCTTTGCGTGCACCAGATCGAGTTAAAAATGCAGAACGAAGAGCTGCGCCGCATCCACACGGAGCTGGAAGCGGCACGGGATCGATATTTCCATCTGTATGATTTTGCGCCAGTGGGCTATCTGACGGTCAATGAAAAGGGAATGGTTAAGGAGGCAAATCTGACTTTCGCCACGCTGGTGGGAATGGAGCGATCACAAGTTGTGGGAAAACCGTTCAGTCGATTTATCCAGCGTGAGGATCAGGATGCTTACTACCTTCATCGCCAGCGCCTTTTAAATTCCGAACATTTTCAGTCCTTCAGATTAAGGCTGGTGAAAAATACCGGCAGCTCCATCCACACGAACCTGGAATGCGTTCTTATTCAAGAAAACGACAGCGATCTTAAGCAAATCAGAATTGCCGTCAGTGATATCACTGAACAGAAGGCACTTGAATCTCGACTTCAGCAAGCGCAAAAAATAGAAGCCATAGCCAAACTGGCTGGGGGTATGGCCCACCAGTTCAATAACGGCCTGTTTGCGATCCTGGGAAACACGGACCTGCTTGAAATGCAACTGCCAGAGAATGAGAATACGTCAAAAAATATCGTCGCAATAAGGCAATCGGCTGCTCGAATGGCACAGCTGACGAGCCAGTTAGTGGCATATGCCCAAAAAGGAAAATATGAGGCTAAAGATATTTCACTCAGTGTTTTTGTACGCGATACATTGCCCTCACTGCAACACACCCTTGCCCCGTCCATCCGTGTAGAAACGAGCCTGCCCGATGATATTTTAAAAATCCGGGTGGATTTACCCCAGTTGCTGATGACCTTTTCAGCCATTTTGTTCAACGCAGCAGAGACCATCGAAAATGAAGGCCATATTAAAATCACCTGCAGAAATGAACTGATAACGAACGAAGATGCAATGGCTTTTTCGGGATTATTGCCCGGATCGTATGTCAGTCTGACAGTTGAGGATACCGGAAGGGGCATGGATGAAGAAACCAGAAAACGGGCATTTGAACCGTTTTTCACAACAAAATCTTTAGGCCGGGGACTTGGCCTGTCTGCAGTTTATGGCATCGTGACACACCATGGCGGCTGGATATCCATTCAATCAGAAATAGACCGCGGAACCATCGTGCGTGTTTACTTCCCTGCGGTTTGTGAGGTTGAGGAGGAAAAAACGCAAAAATTACACAGCGAACCGTTCAAGGGAACCCACACCATTCTGCTGATTGAAGATGATCCGGCGGTGATCGAAACACTCCGAAAATTGTTAAACCAGTTGGGATACCATGTTATTGAAACCCATACAGGGCATGAAGCCATTTATTTGGCCAGAGCATTTGATGGGAAAATTGACCTGGCCATTCTGGATGTTTTCCTGCCGGATATGAGCGGGATTAAAATTTATCCTTTGCTCAAAGCATTCCGTCCAACTCTCAAAGTTATTGTATGCAGCAGTCATTCGATCGAAGGTCCGGCACAAAAAATTCTGGATGCAGGCGCGCAAGGCTTTATTCAAAAGCCGGTTTTTATCGAAGACCTCTCAAAAAAGCTGAAGATGCTGCTGCATACTCGATGAATAATAAAATCCATTGAATAAATTACGATAATTCCGGGCTTGATCATCACTTCGGCCATGTCGCTGCGGAGTCCGGGACAACTTGGCTGAAACGATGATCAGGTCCCAAATTCCTTTCTTCCCGGGCATCCGGCCTGCCGGTTCAGAGATGATGCATAAACCGCTTATGACAAAACTTTCGCCTATAAAAGTTACCATTATTTATGCTTTTTTTGCATGCCTCTGGATATTATTTTCCGATTACATGCTGGCGCTTTTCGTCTATGATTCCGGAATGATGAGACAACTGCAGACCGTCCATAATTTTGACCTTAACATGTTAGATGTCAACAAGGTGGTATGCACCCGGCTGGGTTACGCCCGGGATGAAATTATCGAGCAGTTCTGTGACGGAAGAGAAAATCAAAGATTCCGGCATTCGAACCTATTTATTAAAACCGGTTTTAATGCATGAACTGGCGACCGCAATTCGTCAGGCACTGGACAAAAGACTACCACACAAGGGGGAACTATGAACCAGGAAGAACTGCAGAAGCAATTTGATCAGCTCAAGGCCCAGGTCGACTCCATTTCCCGGACCGCTCCGGAAAATAAACTGTCGATGATCGTATTCAGCGGCGATCTGGACAAGGCTCTGGCGGCATTTGTTGTCGCCACCGGCGCTGTCGCCATGGGAATGGATGTCGTCATGTTTTTTACGTTCTGGGGAACACCTATCCTCAGAGACACTAAAAAAAAAGAGCCCGCAAAGGATTTTATGGGGAAGATGTTCGGGAAAATGCTTCCCAAAGGAACCTGCGAAGTCAAACTCTCCAAAATGAACATGGGCGGCATGGGAACAGCCATGATGAAATCGCTCATGAAAAAGAAAAACGTTGCAACGCTGGAGCAGATGATTGAGATGGCCGGTGAGCTGGGCGTCCGGATCTTTGTCTGCGATATGTCCATGAACCTGATGGGATTCAGAAAAGAGGAACTCATCGATTACCCGGACATGACCAGCTGCGGCGTAGCAAAATTTCTGGAAGAGGCCCAGAGCAGCAAAATTCAACTCTTCATATAAAATTCAGGCTTGATCATAACTGCGGCCATATTCTCTCACGTGTAGTTTCAAAATCCCGGCCGTTCCCCCCGTATCGTGCTGAAGAAACCGGGAACGGCCGGGACGGTCCTCACAACGTTATGGCCGCAGTTATGATCAAGCCCTAAAATTCTAACTATTTTCCATCCAGAAAAAGAATAATTTTCCCGGGTTCAAAAAAGACGAAAATTTTAGCCAAACGGAAGCATGGGGTTTTTTGAGAATTAAAAGCTGAGCATAACGGAGAAATCAGGAAAAATAGACAATAATGGATGAACAACAACCAAGGAGACCTGACATGAGTGAAGTAATCAAGGCTGATAAAGTATTGGATTTAAAGGGGCTGCCCTGCCCGATGCCAATTGTCAAAGTGAGCAAGGGAATCAAGGAAGTCAACGTCGGACAGATCATCGAAGTCCATACGACAGACCCGGGCGCCCTGTCTGATTTTCCCGCCTGGTCCAGAACCAGCAGAAACGAAATCGTCAAAACCGAGCAGGAAGGCGACGTCACCAAGTTTTTTATCAAACGGCTGGTCTGATCACCGGATTCCGCCCGAGCCCCTCTGGCGAGACGCTTTAAGCCGTCAGAGGGACCCGGGTGTAACCGGCATCCGGACAGCGAGCACCCTGCGGATAAAATCAATCAAAAAATAGAAATTTTTATGCCATTCAATTATGATGCATCCTGCTTTCCTTAACAGGATGAACCTAACGCGGGCCGTGCCCGCAACCCAATTTCCATGGAATTGCCGTTACAAAAGACTTGTCCGTCGAGTGACCTTTTATGACGGATTACCAGACAAACCATCCAATATAATTTTCACGCAAGAGGTCACAACTCAATAAAAAAACTTTATATGCATATTAAACCGGCAATCAAATATACCAATGTCTTTTCCAAAAAAGACTTATTTTATAAAGGTCTTCGTGAATAAGTATTTTGCGTAAACAGTTGCCAGGTTAATAACTCTTCGATTTTTCGTGTTTTATCATTAAAATAAGGGGCTTGATCATAACTTCGGCCATATTCTGTTACGTGTAGTTTCAAAATCCCGGCCGTTCCCCCCGTATCGTGCTGGAGAAGCCGGAAACGGCCGGGACGGTCCTCATGACGTTATGGCCGCAGTTATGATCAAGCCCGAAATAAAAAAACCTTTTTACTTTTTCCCTGCGTAGGACTGCGTACCTCACAAAAGGGATAATTTATCCGAGGAGGCTGCCGTGGAGGCGCTGTATTATATCATCCTGGTACCCATGGTGTATGTGGCATTTGCCATCTTTATTTTCGGGGTTGGATTCAGGCTGCTGAAACTGTATCAACAGCCGAAGCATCCCATCGCCCTTAATATTTTTCCTGAGAAAAAACCCGGCTGGTTGTGGGCACTGCATGATGCCTTTCTTTTTCCAACGGTTCGAAGACACAATTTCGTGCTGTGGATATTTCTCATCATCTTTCATGCCGGGCTGCTGCTGCTGATCATCGGCCATCTGGAACTGATAAAAAAATTTTCCATATTTCAGATCATCCCGCACAACGTGTTTATCGGAAAAGGATTTGTCGGACTCGCCCTTTGCTTCGCCCTGCTGTTTTTTCTCTTCAGACGGTTCGTTTCTCCGAATCGCGATTTATCGGTCTTTGAAGATTATTTCCTGTTGATTCTGCTTTTTCTCACCGTGCTGTTCGGCAGCCAGATGGATTGGGCCAGAACATGGTATGAATACGGCGAGCTGACAGTACCCGACTATCGCGCCTACCTGATGAGCCTGCTGGTGTTCAAGCCCGAGCTTCCGTATGAAGTCACGGCATCCGGGCATTCCTTCATGCTGGTGCTGCATGTATTTTTTGCCAATCTGTTCCTGATGTTTTTTCCGTTCAGCAAAATCATGCATTCCTTTTTCACGATTCCCATGAATAAATTAAGACGAGGTTAACTATGGAACAGCAAACACGAGACGAGCTGCTGAAGCTTTTCAAGAGCAAGCTCAATCAGGCCATGACCTTTTATCTTGAAACCTGCTCCCGCTGCGGCCTGTGCACAACGGCCTGCCATGTCCACGAATCCATGCCCCAGATCAAATATATCGCGGCATACAGGGCAGAGATCGTGCGAAGAATATACAAAAAATATTTTAAACCCCAGGGAAAAATCTGGCCCAAACTGGGAGAATCCAAAGAGCTGGATGAAATGGCTCTGGAAGAACTCTACGAAGCAGCCTATTCATGCACGGGATGCCGCCGCTGCGTGATGTTCTGTCCGCATGGAATCGATACCCAGATGCTCATGTCCATCGCCAAGCTGCTGCTGATCGGCGCCAAAGCCGAGCCTGAAATACTGACCCTGTTAGCCGACACCTCCGTTGAAAAAGGCAAGTCCCTGGATCTGTTTAAGGACGGATTCATGGCCGGGATCAAACGGCTTGAAGATGATGTGGTAAAAAAATGGAAAATCGAAGCCGGCCAGACCCCGATCCCGATAGGGGTGGAAGGAGCAGATGTTCTGTATGTCGCCCTGGCCGGCGCACACTCAATCATACCGGCCGCTGCCGTATTTAACGCCGCCGGTATCCACTGGACCCTGAGCTTCTTCGAAGCCGTCAATTTCGGCGCCTTTGTCGGAGATCCCACAAAAACAAAGCTGATTCTGGATCGGATCATCAACGAAGCGATCCAGCTCAAGGTCAAACGGGTCTGCATCTGCGAATGCGGAACCGCCTTCAGGGTCATGAAACAGATGTCCGGGAAACAACCGTTTGACGTAATCTCCCTCACCGAGGAACACGCCCGGTACATCCAGGACGGCAGAATCAAATTGGACAAATCAACGGTCACCGGCACGGTTACCTATCATGATCCGTGCCAGATTGCCAGAAACGCTGGCGTGATCGATGAACCCCGCTACATCCTGAAACATTTGACAGACAAGTATGTAGAGATGTCTCCTGAACCCGCTTACAATTTCTGCTGCGGCGGCGGGGGCGGTCTGGTCTCTCTTGGGGAAGAAACCCTTGATTTCAGAATGAAATCTTCAAAGGTCAAGGCCGAGCAGATCAGAAAATCTGGCGCAACAATCCTTGCAACGGCCTGTGAAAACTGCCACACGCAATTGAGCAATCTCAATGATCATTACAAACTGGGCGTCGAGGTTAAATTCCTCTCCTCAATGATTGCAGATGCACTGGTGCGGGAGTAAACATAACGCGCTAACGCGCGGCTTAAAGACCGCTATCGCTTGAGGACCACTTCGTTTGAGGCAAAAGCTAAGAAACAGAAGACTTTTATCTTATAGACCACTATTTACGTTTTTAACTGATCTTTTATTCGCCCCTGGTTCCAGACACTGGAAACCCGGGATGCTCTCCGATTTCATTATTTCTGCGGATAAATTTCTGACAGTTCGATTGCGGTGCAACTGAAACAAACATAATTTATCTGTCCATAACTTCAAAGGAGGAAGAAACCATGAAAAACGTTATCAGACGATTTGCACTCATGACGATTATCCTTTTGATGTTTTCCCCATCTGTTCTTGCCACCAATGGAGACAACCTGATCGGCGTGGGTCCGATCTCCCGGTCCATGGGCGGCGTGGGCATCGCCTATCCGCTGGACGCCATCAGCGCGGTCTTCGCCAATCCGGCTGCCATGTGCTTCGGGCCCTACTGCCGGGTGTCCGAATTCAATTTTGCAGGCACGTTTTTCATGCCGAAAACCGATACAAAAATTACCCGGGGCGGAACCACCATATCCGCTGACAGCGACAATAAGGTGTATGCCATCCCCGCCTTCGGATTATCGGTCCCCATCAGCGCGGATCCACAAAAGTGGCGGTTTGGCCTGTCCGCCTATGGCGTGACGGGGCTTGGCGTTGATTACAGAAATACGGATCTGGATCAAAGCACCTACGCACCGTATGGGGGTTTTCCCCTCGTATCCGGAGAATTTACCCAGCTGCAAATCATGAAATTTGCCCCGGCCATCGCCTATCAGTATACGGACAGGCTGTCCTTTGGACTGGCCCTTCATGTGG
Source organism: Desulfobacterales bacterium (assembly GCA_028704555.1). NCBI lineage: Bacteria > Pseudomonadati > Thermodesulfobacteriota > Desulfobacteria > Desulfobacterales > Desulfobacterales bacterium. The sequence goes on along the minus strand of JAQWFD010000003.1, from coordinate 95,518 downwards.
ATTATGCCAGTCTCGATCTGAGATCCGGCTCCTCATTCAACTACGGCTTCGGGGGTCAGGCCGGCCTGATTTACAAACCCGTCGACAATCTGTCATTGGGTTTGAACTATATTACACCCCAGCAGGTCAGTCACGAGATGGTCAATGACTTTAACGGTGACGGCATAGCGGATGATCTGGATCTGGAATCTCCCCAGCAGCTGGGTATCGGTGCGGCATATGATTTCCTGAGCAACCGGGTGCTCGTGGAAGGTGATATTAAATGGCTGAACTGGTCAGATGCAGACGGATACAAGGAATTTGACTGGGATGACCAATGGGTATTTTCCATCGGCGCTCAATATGAAGCCGTCGACAACCTCTTTTTGAGAATCGGATATAATTACGGTAAAAATCCGGTCAATGAGCACAACGGATTTAATGGAATTGGTACCAGCACCACAACCATACAAGGAAAAACCCTGCCTACTTATTATTATGAAACATTCAGAATTCTGGGCTTTCCGGCAGTAGTCGAGCAGCACCTCACACTCGGCGTCGGTTATGAAGTTACCCCCAGTTTTTCACTCCATCTGGGCTACATGCATGCATTTGAAGAAACCGTTTCCGAAACCGGAACGGATCTGACCGGAGCCCCTGTCACGCTGGAATCCTCACTGAGTGAGGACGGGATCGATTTCGGGCTGGCGTGGCGGTTTTAGCAGAATCCGGAAACAGCCGGGAGCTGACGGCTGGCGAATAAAAGGTCACCGCTGCCATGAAACCTGACGCCTCCGCGCCCGGTCATTTTCATCCGTATTATGACCATCGGGGCATTTTCCGCTTTTTTGAACGGCAGGCTCACCCGGAGCCTGCCGTTTCCCCTCCTGTTTTATATTATCCCTGCATGATTCTCTCTTGACATTTATCTCTCTGAAAGCTTTAACTCTGGCATTGTGAGGCCCTTAATCTGAAAGCAAAAGCCCGCGTGCTGAACCCCATTTAACCGGAAAGAAAGATTTTATGAATTCCATCTACATTGGCGCCGGAGCCAGTTTTATACTGGGTGCATCCGGGTATTTCATCGTGCGGTACTGGCTGATGCCCATCTTCCGGTACAGAAAAATCAAACAGGGAATTGTGCAAACGCTCTCATTTTATGATAGCCTGAATGTTGAAACATTCACCGGACCGGACAAACAACGGCTCAAAAACATTTCCCGCAAATTGAGGCAATATGCAGCACAGTTGAGCACCTGCTATAACGAATCACTGCCATACAAGTACAAACTGTACCTGAACGGCAATAACGAATCGCCCCTTGAGGCATCAAAAGCGCTCATGGCACTGGCAAATATCAAACAGGTGGATCATGCCATCAAACGGGCAGACAGTATCAGAAACTATTTACAAAAACAGGACTGAGGCACAAAGGTCAGAGGACTCACGACTTTCGACTCACGACTCACGACTCTTGCTTTTAGACTCACGACTCACGACTATTTTTATTAAGGAGAACTCATGAAAAAACTGATATTCGTACTCGGATGTTTTCTGTTAATCGCGGTCACCGGGTGTGCTCCGGCCATTATGGCCGGCGGTGCCACAGGTGCCTACAAAGTGGCTACCGATGAAAGAACGGCCGGCCGCTTTCTGGATGATAAAACCATTACGGGAAAAGTGAAGGCAAAGCTCATCGATGATCCGGTTGTCAAAGCCCGCAAAATTGATGTGGATACGATCGATTCAACGGTCATATTAACCGGCGTGGTTGAAACAGGGGCGGAAGCCGGCAGGGCAGCCGACATCGCCCGTAAGGTTCCCGGGGTGAAACGGGTCAAAAACGATCTTCAGATCGGCTCGAAAACATTCGGACAAGGCATTGATGACAAATGGATCGGCAGTAAAATCAAAGGCAAACTGATCAAGGAACCCGGCATACACTCACTGAATATCGATGTGGATGTAAACCGGGGCATCGTCACGCTGTCGGGCATCGTTCACTCGGAAAAACAGAAAAGCCTCATCATCGCCATCGCCAGAAATACGTCCGGGGTCGTGAATGTTATCGATAATATTGTGATAAAATAACTAAGGGTTAAGGGTTAAGGGTTAAGGGTTAAGGGAAAATCGTTTTCATTAACTTAAGGAAAATCAGATAACTCATTGTGTCACTCCGACAAAGGCCAGGGTTCAGCATGCAGGATGGGCAAAGGCGGAGCCATAACCATCAATTATAACAAATTCACCCCCATCACATCATCTCAGCTATCGGCTGCCAGCCGTCGAAGTCTGCCGGGAATATCCCATGCTTTCATCAGGACGGATACGCTTTTCGGAACCAGGTGTTCCCAGGGAGTTCCGGTCATCATCCGGGATCGGATGCCTTTTGCACTGAGCCCCTTTTCCTCCGGGGCAACCTGCCTCAGGATATGGGTTTTCAGTCCGAGGGAGTTGAAATAAGCCAGTTTCCGCCTGCCCCAGTCATCATAGATACTGAGGAAAAAAACAGCATCCATCGGCACATAATATTGATAGCGGTCAGGAAAGTTAACCGGAAACGGTACGACAGAAAACTGCTCCGGTGAAATTCCGATTTCTCGAAGCACGGATTGGACCATGACACACCGTTCATAATAGGATAGCGGATTGGACAACACGCTGCTTCGGTAGGGATCCACGGATTCCATCCGGGTCATCACCGGGTCCGGATTGGTAATTCCGACGACCAGATGATGACAGAGCCGTTTGCCGGCCATCAGGTAGGCGACATGGTCATTGTGAAGGACCTGAAACCGCCCATGGATCACCCCGGTTTCATAGATGCAGTCGGTTGGATTCATAGTTGAACTTTATCAATTATGTTGGAGGGCTTCGCAGCAACACTGCTTCCCGAACGCGCCGCATGGACGTTGAAGGGCAGCAAACTCGTGGTCAGGTGCTGGTAATACCCCGAATGGCTCACAACGGATCATCGTTGACTGTTGGCCCACAACTCACGACTCTCGACTCACGACTGTAAATCAATTCGAAGCGGCTGATAATTTCCGGGCCAGTAAGGCTGATTTTCAGGGGTATCCATTAACCCGCACAGTTTTGAATAATCGAGATAATTTAACACCATATACATCAGTTCACGGCCCCGCAGGGTTCCCAATGCACCGCCGGCCACGCTGATTTCATCAAAGCATTTCACCCGGTCCCGCCGGACGCCGGTACCGAAAAACATCAGCGGTGAAGGTTCTCCCGAATGAATCAGCGGCCCGGAGCTCGGCGTTGAATGATCCGATGTGATGATCAGTAAAACATCCGGATTATTAAGCAACGGGCCAATGGCTTCACCAATTCCCCGATCCAGCGATTCGATTACCCGTCTTTTTGCTTCCGGATCTTTTTTATGCGCTGCTTCATCCGGCGTTTTGGTATGTACATGTATAAAGTCATACCGGTCTGACACTTTTTGTGCAATGCATAGCCGCCGGGCAAGATCCTTTCCAGCATCACCGGAATCTGAAACCTTTATACAATCCATCCCGATATAGCGGCTCAGCCCATGATAGACAATTCCGGAAGCGATGGACAGGCCCGCAAGGCCGTATTTTTGGTCAAAAGGCGTTACCGGCCTGCATTGACCCGCCCGTTGCGTCACCAGCGCATTAAGAAGATCGAGTCCGAGATTTTTTCTGCGGATATTGACTGGATGCCGGTTAAGGCACTCATAGGTCTGTACAAGATAGCTTTTCAGACTGACTGCCGTATTGAGTGCATCTGAATCCTGTTCATATTCAGCCCACGGAAGAAGTTCCGGCAGTAACTTTTCTTCCAAAATCGGATCCGTATCCGTGATAAAGGGCGACACATTTCCTTCCAGGCGGAGAATGCCTCGGATGCCACCGGTAGGATAAAAACGAATCTTCACCCCGCCCGTTTCATAGAATCCGACCTCTCGAATCAGCGCATCAATTTCTTTTTCAGATGCCCGGGGTTTTCTGTTTTTCAGCACCAGACAGTTACCGGCCATTTCCACACTCGCAAAATGGGCCAGGACCGCCACATCCGATGATTCAAGTTCGATGCCGGCGCCAAGCGCTTCAAAAACGCCACGACCGGGAAACTGAGACATATCATAGCCGAAAATCATAAAATGGGCGTGTTCACTGGGAAGGGCCTGCCCCGGCATCGAAGCATGATACAGCCCTGATGAACCTTTTTCGCAAAGACTGTCGAGCACCGGTGTGTACGCCGCCTGAAGAGGCGTTTTGCCTCCAAGCTGTTCATACGCCCTATCCCCCAGACCATCCAGAATAATCAGGATACACGTTCGATGAGACTTTTCAGGATTCAACGGGTTATGATCATTTTTGGAAATCATCATTATCATCAATTTAAGCGATATCCCGGTCCTGATCAATAGAAAGAATGAATTTGAATTTTTAAAATAAACGGGTATGATAACAAACATGATATTTGACACACATGTACATACAAACCTGTCTTCGTGCAGCAATCTGAAAATTGATGACATATTGACCCATGCCGGCGCCAGGGGACTGGACGGGGTCTGTCTTACCGATCATCAGACAATGGACATCCGGCACCATCTGAAAGAAGGTATTCAGGATAACGGCCTGTGCGTGATCGTCGGCATGGAATACTCGACCACGGATGGAGATTTTCTTATCTTCGGCCCATTTGAAACGATCGAACCCGGATTGCCAGCCATCCGGCTCCTGGAAATGGTCAGGCAGCGTGATGGGATTGCCATCGCCGCCCATCCGTTCCGAACCGGAAGGTCTGTCAGTGAATTTATTATCAGAGACGGCTGGTGCGATATTGTCGAGAGTGTGAACGGAAGAAATTCTTTTACCGAAAATCAAAAAGTCGATTCATGGCGACAGCGCTATGCACTGACCGAATGCTGCGGCAGTGATGCGCATGCCCTGAATGAGCTTGGAAAAGTTACGACATGCTTAACGGCCCCCGTCCGATCCCGGGATGATTTTATCCGGGCATTTAAAAACGGCTGTTGTGACACAAATCATCACAGCCAAACAACCGAGTGCCCGCACCACCAGACATCGTCGGGGACCATGCCATATTACGATACCACGGCACGCAGGGGCACGATGCTTCGTACTCAGCCATCGACAGTCCCGGCCCTTCCCTGAAACGGGTGTTCGGTTTGAAAACCTTTCCGTTATCTGTTATATTTTACACATGCATACAATCCATATCGGGGCATTCGGGTCGTGTGTTTCCGGGTACATGCCCGGCAATCACAGATTTTCTTTTCCCTCTTATCCTGTCAGCAGAGTTTTTTCCCGCGTTACAGGCGACGTACCCCCTTTTTCAAGTAACACCCCTCTCGGTTTTATAGGCGTTTCTGAAGAAGATTTTTTTCAGGAACTGGACTTTTGACAATAAAACAGGAGATCAATTATGACAAAACAATTTTCCTTCAGTAAGTATGAAAATGAACTCCTCCCGGATTTCAGGCAAAAAATCAACATGGCCGAATCTACTGAGGATATAAAAAAATTCTTTATCTACACCACGACAGAATTATTCAATCATGTTTTCGAGGGGAAATTGGACATCAAATATGAAGATATCGCACTAAATCCAACTGAAAAACCGTATTACACGGTTAGTAAACGACTCTTTTCCAAAGAAAATTTTTTATCGGTCTGGAACGATTCAGACCTGCCCCGGGTCATGGGACGGCTGGCGGAATCCAGTTCCAACCGCTACAAACATCTTGAAAAAAATCCTGCTAAAACAGACTCAAAAATCAGGACGCCATAGGACAGCGGTCAGAGGTCAGAGATCAGAGATCAGAAAACAGGAGGCAGGGGACAGAGGTTAAAGGACAGAAGGCAGAAAATTGGAGATAAAGGGCAGAGGGCAGCGCCACTTTGCCCTTTTCACTATCCTGTTCTCTTTTTCCTGATACCAACCCCATCCATGCTTAACCAGAATAAAGGTCAAACGAAGACTTGACCCCTTGTTCCAGGCCAATGCTTAAAAAAGGCAACTGCGATGAGCCAACCGTTCATAATCAAAACGCTGACAATCAAATGGAAGGATGAAATTACTCATTTTCTGAAGACCGGTATCTGGCGGATACAGTTAACGAACGTCACGTGGTACCATGCTTTTTTCGTCAAATGTCTCAGAATCGTTTTATTTTCCATACAAAAATTCAACAAAGACCGCTGCCCGCAGATGGCATCGGCCCTGACATTTTATTCCCTGCTTTCCATTGTGCCGGTGCTGGCGATGGCGTTTGGAATTGCAAAGGGCTTTGGTTTCGAAAAAATTTTTGAAATCCAGCTCTATGAAAGATTACCCGGTCAGGAAGAAGCCCTCAAATTCATCATCGATTTTGCCTATTCTTTTCTGGAAAATGTCAAAGGCGGAATGGTCGCGGGAATCGGTGCGGTCGTCCTGTTCTGGGCCGTTATAAACGTGCTGGGCAATATTGAAAATTCGTTCAACACCATCTGGGAAATCAAAAAATCCCGGCCGTTGAAACGAAAATTCAGCGATTACCTTTCTATCATGCTGATCTGCCCGGTGCTGGTGATCATGTCCGGAAGCATCACCGTATTTATCAGAACCCAGCTGACGTTGATCACAGCGAAAATCGCCCTGATCGGATTTTTCAGCCCGGTCATATTCTTCTTTCTGAAACTGCTGCCCTACGTACTGATCTGGATATTGTTTATCCTGACCTACCTTTTAATGCCCAACACCCGTGTCCGTTTAAAATCCGGCGTGCTGTCCGGAATCATCGCCGGTACGGTTTATCAGCTGGCCCAATGGGCCTATATCAGCTTTCAGATCGGGGTATCCCGCTACAATGCAATTTATGGAAGTTTTTCGGCCTTTCCTCTCTTTCTGATATGGATTCAGCTCAGCTGGTATGTTGTCCTTCTCGGCGCTGAAATGTCCTATGCGTTTCAGAACGTCGGCAATTATAAATTTGAACTGGATTTCACTCAAATCACCCCGGCGCTTAAAAAACGCCTTTCATTTCAAATCAGCCACATGGTGATCCGCAACTTTTCAAAGGAAGAACCCCCGCTGACCGTTACCCGGATTTCCGAATCTCTTAAAATTCCGGTAAACCTGGTTCTGCAGATTCTCCATGATCTGAAACAAAGCCGTATCATTACTGAAACCATCGTCGAAGCGTCTGATGAAACGGCCTTTCAACCGGCCATCGATATCCAGAAAATCAGCATCACCTACCTGCTCGACGCACTGGATCACAAGGGATTCGACAATATTCCCCTCCCCCGGACCCGTGAACTTGAACTGTTCTCGGATACGCTGGATAAGTTTCTCAGCGAAATGGAAAAATCACCGGAAAATAAACTGATCAAGGATATATGAGCCCATAAACGCCCTGCGGGCGGACTGAGGAGCGCTATCGCTTGAGGACCACCTCGTTTGAGTCAAACGCCAAGAAGCAGGAAATCAACTTCTTTTACCGATTGAAAACGCTTTGCCGATAAAATCGCCAACGCTGTGGTAGCTGCGCACTTCAGGGCCAAAGACAATGGGTCGGACTTTTTCAATATCAGGAAGACCGTCTGCGTCAACCACATTCGAATTGACCTTCACATCCAGAATTTCACCAATAAACTGGGTATGAATGCCTATTTCATACGAGTGAATCATCCGGCACTCGAGAACCATTGGGAATTCCTCGATATAAGGGGCGTTCACCAGGCTGCTCTTAACCGGCGTCAGTCCGGTCTCGGAAAATTTATCGATTCTCTTTCCGGAAACCATTCCAAAATAATCGGCTTCAGCCGCATATTTTTCCGAAGGGACATTGACGGTAAAGGCTTTTTGCGCTTTCAGGCTCTCATATGTATACCTGATTTTCTGAAGAGAAATCGCCACGCATGGCGGCACGGAACTGCAGACACCTCCCCAGGCGACCGTCATCACGTTCGGTTTTCCGTCTTTATCGTAAGTGCCGATACACCAGACCGGCACGGGGAATACAAGGGGCTTAGCGCCGAGAGATACTTTTTTCATACCTGTTTCCTTTCCTGTTTCACTGGTATCGCATGAACCTCTTTGAAAAAATCATGCCATACCAGAGGGGAAAATTATTCATCTGTGCCGATGCGCTTACACACAAACTCCGCGCAAACAAATAATCTTCAGTTCGAATGTTTTCCGTTCGTCCAGACCGTTCTTACCCGGGCCACCTCCAGTCCGTCATTCTCACGCACCAGAGAGTGAAAAAATACGTTACCGGACGGATCTTCTGCCCGGCAACTGCTTTGAATATAATCGCCAAAAACGGTTTCTCCGAGAAAATTAATTTCCAGCTCCGAAACAAATCGATTTCGTTTGATATCATGGGGCACGCTCTCCAACGCCCACTCAACGTAGCTGACATTGTTTACATGCTGGTTAATGTCAATATCACGATAACGGACTCTGAAGCTCAGCTGTCGATCCAGCTGGCCTGTCTCCGGTAGCTTATCCAGTTTTTCCGGAAGAACATGTGGAATATCCACCGGATTGATTTGATCAATAAAAGGATCAATCCGAACCGGTCGCCACCGGACGGCCACGTGTGAACCTTGACCTGCTTTCGGCAAATGGGATACGCATGCATTTTAAGCTTCATCCGGGCAAGAACCCAGGTATAATTTTTATTCTGAAGATCAAGGACGGATATCCCGAGCTTTACAGAATGAGCGCTGCCGGCATCCATCAGGAAATTACAGACGGACAAAACAGACAAATTTCCCTGAGGATCGACTTCATAGGCATGTATGGGATATAGAGCCTGGTAAACATTTATGCCCTTATCATTAAAATCGAGGTCGGGCTTATAAAAATGACGATCCTGTCCCGGTTCATTTTCTGTCTTCATTTCTTTTCCTCCACGACACTGCTATCAACAACCGCCGCAAAAAAGCACAATTGATGCCCGCACATCTAAAATATCTTTACCCGTTACAATGTTTGTCTTCACCCGATTCACGCACCATTTTTAATTCACCCCTGCCAGACGGACAAATAAGACAGGGCCATTCGGTTCGATTTATTCGTATCAAGGCCACAGGTTGTTTAGGATTGAGGATTCGGCCATCGTTTCAAGCCCCAGATCAACACAACCAGCCCCAGGCAACTGACAAACGCCGAAGTCAACGCCACGGCAACCAGTCCGCCAGACAACCATATCACGCCACCCATCAATGCGCCGACAATACGTCCCAGGCCGGCGGCCGCAAGATTTCCGGCAATCATGGTCGCCCTCATTTCCGGCTTGAGTTCCGTAGTCAGGGACAAAAAGGTGACAATATAAAATTCAAAGGTTAAAAAAATGGAAAACAAAGAGATCAGCGCCAGCGGCAGCGTCCTGCCCACCACTGGCAGCGCGGCATAACACACTATAGACAGAATCACTCCGATAATTACGGAACGTTTCAACCCGATACGGTCAGAAATCCATACGGTCAGAAATTCTCCCGACAGCTCAGCCAGTCCGATCACCCCTGTTCCTGCCCCCAGCGCGCCAATACTCAGATCAAATGTCTGTCCCAGCCAGGGCCCATACACGACAAACAGGGCGTCGTTGGCAACATTAACCAGAAAGATAAAAACCAGCGCGCCGAATACCGTTCTGCCCCGGCTCATGTGAAGCAGTGCGGCACCGATGCGCAAGGATCGGTTGCTTGAATCCCGCGGTTGGCTGTCTCCGGCTATCAGCGCTTTCATTGTCAGGATACCCAGCACGCCCAGGGCACCGGTAATGAAAAAAAATGACCGCCAGCCGAGAGTGTCCATCAAAAGCCCGACAATCGGAATGCCGATCAGCGTGCTGCCGGCCCAGCCCAACTCCACCGCACCGACGATTCTCGCCCGTCGCGCAAACGGAACACGATGGGCAAAATATCCCTGAATTGCCGAATCAAACGCATTTTTCCCCAGCCCGGCAAGAAACAGTGCCCCCATGACGACCCAGTAACTCGGAAAAAGGCCACCGGCAAACATCCCGACGACCAGCATGCCCAGGGCAATGAGCATAAACATCCGGTACCCGAACCGGTCTGCCAGAGGGCCGAAAAACAATCCCAGAATCCCCGTGGCCTGATTCACGGCGATCAGTGTCGTGATGGCAGTCAAAGGCACCCCTAAGCCCCGGCTTAATACGGCCGCAAATGTATAGGGAAACCGCCTGACCGTATTGAACAGAATACGACATGCCACCGCCACACTGACTTTTAATACAAGCCTCTGAACTGGATTATTATCTTTATTATGAACTTCACGAACCATATCAACTGCCAACCCGGTTTCCGCATTATCATACCGACATTTGTTCATCATCTGTAATAATTTTTCAGGCGGGCACAGGCCCTGTGCCCCTACACATTCTCCCCCCCCGTATCCAACTGTTACTTTTACCTTCTCATACTGTTTTTTTCAGGCTCTTGCCCGGACAGATGACAATAGGCAAATTCAACTATCGCCCCGACGATGGCACACTCGATCCCGAACGGAAGGTAACCGGCATAGCCCAGAACCGGCATTTCAAAAATCGGATACCGATCAACGAAAGGAAGGCTGTAGCCCCATTTTGCAAGGCTTTTCCAATTCCACATCTCCCAGAAACAGCCGCAGATCAAAGCGGCCAGCACGCTGGATATAACCGGTCGCCAATCTCCGACTGCAATGCCGGAAAATACATGCTCTTCCCCGGCGAGGACCTGAAGCGAAACCAGGATGAACACCGGAGCTACCCACAACATCGCAAACAGGTAATCCGGCCATATACCAACCATGGCCAACCCGGCCAACCCGGTTATGAGCACAGCCGATGCCATAATGGGCGCAAACCGGCCAAAATCGATGCAGACCCAGTTTCTGAATCCGCGGTCAAACCAGTCAATGCCCCTGATCCATTCACGGGTTCCCAGAACCGCCGGCAGCACCATTGAAAACGCCACCATGGCATACCCGACATATTCCAGCGGACTGAGCTCAACACCGGTATAGTACCAGTTTTGAGCATACCGGTTCAAATATTCAAAAAACCACCAGAATAGTGAACTGACCGGAAAAAGCATCAAAAAAAAGCCCGGTTGTGCCGTGATCATGCACCGGCCCTGACGCCGATATACCAGCGCGTTGACTACCAGGATATAACACATCCACAGCGGGACAAAGGTATGAAGCTGAAATCGTCTGAACCACGAAAATCGCGTCCATGCCAGTATCCAGAACAACATGCCTGCCGTCAGCCCCAGCCAGCCCCACCAGGGAAACGGTTGCGCGTCTTCAGGCACTTTTCTGACAATCGCGGCGTAAAGTATTATTCTATACAATACGGGCGCCGTAGCAGCAACGATAAAGCACAGATAAGCCATAAAGGCCGGGCGCGAATACGCTGCATGATAAACATAGCGGGTGACGGGCGGAAATTCGAAATATTGCCCCACCGGAAACCCCGCCAGTGTGATGCCAAGCAACGGCAGTGCAATCAGCGCTACCGCTGTCATAAGATATTTAAACATACGTTTCCCATGCAAAAATGACTGACTGCCCATCTTTGCCAACCCCCTTTATTCAATGTGATATAATGCCTCCTGAATATGTCCCTCACGACAATGGGGACATCGCCCGGGACGGGTCAGCCGTTTGCGGTTTCTGAATGCATAACCACATTCCAGGCATTGATAAGGAATGACGATCAATTTTTTTTTCTGCCTTTTCAAGGATTGTTCCAGATGCGTCAAATGATCATAAACCTCTTTTTCGGTAATGCTCAGCGCCTGGGAAAGGTCCCTGGCATTCATCACTTCTTGCGCTAAAAGGTCTGCCATCTTCTGACGAAGTGTTCCCATATTCCGGATCCTGTATGGGGGGTGGGTTACCTTTTTCCTTCCAGGTGCTGACGGGCCATGAAAAGGCCTGAAATCGTTTTGCTGTCCTGAATTTCGCCTTTTCGTATCATGTCCATCGCGTCATCAAACCGGATTTGGTGGACATCCAGCATCTCATCACTGTCAAGGTTTTGAACGGCAGGCATCAGATCATCGGCCAGAAACATATGGATTCGTTCATCTGAATAACCGGGTACCGGAATTATTTCCCCCAGGTTCTGCCATGAGCCGGCCGAATAACCGGTTTCTTCAATCAACTCTCTTTTTGCGCACACGATCGGTGCCTCACCCGCATTGAATGTTCCGGCTGGAATTTCCCATATGTAACCGCCCACGGCATGGCGGTACTGATGGATCATGACAACTCTATTTCCCGCGGTAATCGGAATGATCGCTGAAGCGCCGGGATGACGAATAATCACCAGATCCGTGGTCACTCCATTGGAAAGCGTAATATTTTCTGAAATCAAAGTAAAAACTCTGCTTTGATGCAGAGTTTTCCGGTTGTTGATCTTTGCACACATAGCCTGACCTCATCTATCTGTTTTATTGTTTCTCATAACGATTCAATTTTCAATCACATTTATAAGCAGCTGGCCCAATTCATTGAGGCATAAATCATGTCAAGGATGCTCTCCCGGAAAGCGTTGTCAGCTAAACATAAAAAAAGAGGCAGGTATTTTTGAAAGGCAGGGGGATGACCACCCGGAAATGTTATTTTTCTCATTTTCCACTGCAGGCTCGGTTTTCAACCTTCGAAATGCACGATCGTATCCGGTTAAAATTCTTGTCTGCCTTTAACTTGAACAAAAATATCTCATTTCCGGATGGGCATTGGATAAAATCTATCCGACCGTTTCAGAAGTAATTTTTCTGATAAATCCGTTGCTCAATTATGATTATCCTTCCACATTCAGAATCCTGACGTCAAAATAAAGCGTTTTGCCCGCTAGCGGATGGTTAAAATCGAGCGTTACCGTATCGTCTTTCACTTCTGCCACCTGACTTCGAATTGGCTGACCGTCCTTGGTTTGGCCTCGGAGTTGAGCGCCAACCCGCATGGCTTCCGGGGGGACCTTATCCTTTCCTACCGCTATAAACGCATCCGGATCCACTACCCCATAAGCATCTTCCGGTTTGACAACAACTTTTTTGGCCTCATCCACACGCATACCTTCCACCGCATTTTCCAGCCCCGGTATCACCTGATGTGCCCCCTGGACAAATGTAAGCGGTTCTTTTCCCACATTCGTATCAACCGGGATTTCGTTTTCTAACGAAACAATATACTCGATGGAAACTGTCTGACCCGAACGGATTGGCATGTTTTTTCCCTTTCCATGTTTCAGGGATCGACCCAAAACAACTTCACATGATAAGTGCCGGTTCATCCTGCATGGCTGAGTTGCGAAAGCTCGGAATATGCCGGAAACTTATTTTTACGCGACCCCCTGGTTTTGGTTATCCGGTGACCGCGGCCACCACAATTCACAAGCCTTTTTTTCTGGTGATTTAAATCACGTTGACGACATGTTTCAATTATCAAGCGAAATGCCGTCTGATAACGCTTAAGCCAGGCCGCCTTCACTCCGGCCCGGCCTCGATACCAAGGCAATCGCTTCAAATTCGCCGGAAAAGGGTCTGAAGAATGTTCGTTCTCAGCAACATCAGAAAACAATCCGGACCGTTTTTTTGCATTGTATACTAATCATTGAGTTCAAATACAAGCCTTTGGCATGCGAAAAACTGCTTGTCAAACACCGGGAGGAAAACAAGAACCGCTCCGGAAGATGCACCGGGAGCATTGCAGGCCTTGAGTTTTCAACCGCCACCGGGCAGTCTGATCGCAATGAAATGCAATTTCAGCTTTTTTGCGGAACCCGTCAAATCTGTTTATAAAACATTTTCACGCCGGGAGACTGTTCCTGGCGATGCTGGTATCGCGGGAGGCTCTGCTGCACGAACCCAAAGGTGTTATACAGCGTTTCCAACTTCGGGTTGTTGGTCAGAGAGACAAATCGTCGGTATCCTTTTGCCGCCATTTCTGAAAAAAATGCAGCCACGGTATAAACGCCAACGCGCTGATTCCGGAATTTGGTCGATATGGCCAGAGCCCCCAGCTCAACGGTTTCAGGGTCGATGATTTTTTTCTCCACAGACCCGACAATAATGTCATCGATCCGGGTCACAAAAAAATTTCCCCGATTTTCGCTGACATACTCTCGGGATCTCGGTTTTAAAAACCCCTCAATCCTGTACATATCCAGGATACCGAATACGATATTGACTTCGTCATCGGTAGATACCTGCGAAAACGTTTCCGTAAAGTTATTGGCAATTAAAGTCCCGGACCCTTCGATGGTAAACAGTTCACGCTTGATGACGCATTTGCCCGCTGCAAGGATATGCACCCGGTCATAGCTGCCTTCATCGATTTTCAGACAAATCCGTTCCAGTACATTTTTAAAATTGATATTGGCAATCAAATCGCCGTATGTATTTATTTTATTCCGTGTCGCCTCGGTCGTCAGGGAATTGATTCGCTGATTTTCATGATCGATCAGGTATTTTCGTTCCAGAAAAATAAGTTTTGACGCATTTTCCGGATAGTCGAGCACAACGTCATAAAAATCGGTATCCGAATTAACCCGGATAATCGTCGTATCCGGAAGCCGCGAGGCCAGGTGCCTGAAATGTTTCTGATTCGCAAAGCGATTGGACATGTTATGAAACAACGTTGTCCGGATACCGTAACGGTTCAGAAATTTGATGTCCGTAATGATGGCATTGAAATGATCCCTCAGCACACCTTCCCGGCAGGCAATAAAAACGGTTTTGCCGGAAAGTGCGCTTCCATACGCTTCAATATAAAATTTAGCCATCGGACGGTTTATTTCCCTGTCATCATACCGATCGCACAGACGATCTGAAACGGACCCAGCCCCGGTATTGTACCGTGCAGATACCTTCAGTGGCGACAATGTTCATAATGCCGCGTTATATATCGACTTTCTCCTGACTATAGAGCAAATGGGAGTATTTTATAGTAAATTTTCTGCCAGAATGCAAGGCATGGGCAAATATATCCGGCGAAAAGCGTATTTCTGCGACAGGTTTGAAAATAACAGGTAGCGGATGATGCTGACGGAACAAAGCCCCCCCCCCGGAAGGCTGAGCCATATAAAAACGGACGGTTTACAAAACGATTATCGCCTGGCGGCTATCGCATCGGCTATCAGCCCGATAAAATCGGTTTCCCCCCTGACACGCGTGACATCTCCCGCGTCTACGGTATAGCCGAATTCATCCGCAATAGCCTGGTATCGCGGCAGGCGGGAGCGGAAGAGTTCTGGAAACACCCAGAGTACAAATTCATCCGGAGGCATCCGGGCCGGAGACGAATATCCCTTCAACGCCATAAACTCGGACAGTTTTTCATCCAGAAACGCTTCCCGGTAATACATCGGCTTCGGATGCTTTCGGGCACGTTCCAAAAGCATCTGCTCCATCTCCTGATTGGTTCTGATATACACCAGGACGGTGTGCTCAGCCAGGATATCAATTGTCTCAGGGCTTTCCAGTTCACAGAGACTTCCCCCGGCATCGTTGAGAAAATGCAGGCATCCGTAAGTATCCATGCTTTTTTGTATGAAATCCGGAACATCTTTCATGGCAGCGATTTCTGCCTGGCGGTGCAATGCCTGCCTCTTTTTGAACGCTTCAACCGACAAACCACCCAGCGACTGATCACCGATTTTACCCAGGTAGTTCGTTACAGCACTCAGATCGTCCTTCGTAATATGAAGTTCGGTATCAACTGAATTAGATGCCGGAGCCACAGCCCGATTTCGCAAATCTTCCAGAATAGCCTTTCGTAGATAGTTGGCGCCTATCCGGTAATCGCCCGAATAGTGGAACCATTTACAGGCTGACAATTTATTGGCCAGGGTGGTTTTACCGACACCGGACATGCCAAGAAGTGTAATGCGCTTTGTCTTCCATTCAAGAAATGTTTCAGGTTTAATTATCATGAATCATTCAGTCCCATACACCCCGCTCTGGCCTTTGGCCCAGGGCAAGAGTAAAAAAGTACCAGAAAAAATATGGCTCTCCCGATGGCTGAACGATGCAAAGGTCCAGCCGCTGTGATCAGCCTTTATGCACAAGGATTGTTGCGTATACTCCGGACAAACAACAGAAAAACGTGATTTGCCCGAACCGTTTTCCCATCATCCGGGCAGATGATTCCCCTTTTTTCAGAGGATTATTCGGCGTGGCGGTTGAAAATTTCCGTCAATATGGCCTTGTATCCTTTATAAACCTTTACCAGCTGGCCCAGCTCAATATATTCATCAACGACGTAGGCCAGATTTCCCCCGGACGGTCCGAAACCGATTGCGGGAATATGTCTGACCCCGTTAAAGGGGTTGGTCATAAGCGCGGCATGTAGTCCCAGCGTAGTTTTGCTTAATATCGAAATGGATGAAAAAAACAGGTAGACTAAAATAGCCCGATCTGAGAATAGACATTTTGCCAAAAACCTATTCAATGAGAGGAAAAACACTCAACCAGACCAAGATATGAACTCTAAATACGACGATTTTTCTCAAAAAGCAAACTCCAAAAGCAACTGCTTCAGAGATGATGTCTCCACCCCGGTTATCGATTTTAGGGCTTGATCATAACTGCGGCCATATTTTGCTGTGCGCAGCCTCTGAGTCCCGCCCGTTGCCGGCGTACGACATGGCGCGATCCGGGGAAAAGATATCGCGGATATCGTCATCTTTGATCCGAAAACCATGGCGGACACCGGGACATATGAAGCCCCCCGACAGTTTCCAAAGGGGATCGAATACGTGATCGTAGGCGGTGAAATCGTCGTGAAAAAAGGAACCCAGCGTTTTATTCCGGCGGGAACCGTCATTCGCAAGGCTGTCTGAAGATAATTTTCATAGCGGTTTGCCCTGTTATTCCCGTCCCTGTTCCCACCCCATGTGGCATCCTCCCTGGGGATTGGGTTCTATCCCCTATTTACACAGCAGCGTCCGGCATCGTAATTATAAAGTAGTTAAGGTCCTCGGCAAAAACAACACGATAAAATTGACTGTCCGGAATATTTTCTCCGTTTTACTTTTCACAGCCCGTCCGAACCAAATTCAGAGAGCCTGATTCCAAGTATTTTTGAAAGCGACACAATGTTATGGTTTTCAATACGCAGTGGTTTACCCCCCTCCTTGATCCAGTCAGACCTGAAGCAAAATACTGTTGAACTTTGAATAATGACAGGTGACTGCTCGTCAACAACCGGAAAGGAATGTGAAATGAAAGCAATGTATGCAGCGCTCACGATCTGTTTCCTCTTCACGGTGTCATACTCGCCGGTGTTTGCGGAAAATTCTTCCTATATCAGAGGCCACATTGGCGCCGCTTTTCTGGAAGATTCCGATCTGTCCTATTCCTCTAACAAGGCCACCGTGGAATATGATCCGGGAGTTACCGTGGGGGGTGCGATCGGATATGATTTCGGCATGCCCCGTGTTGAATTGGAAATGGCATATTATTACAATGATGCGGATAACGTGACGCCGACATCATCAAAACTGTACGCCATCAATGAAATCACAGCGCTGAATTTCATGGTTAACGGCTATATTGACGTTGAAACTCAAACGGCATTGACTCCGTATGTCTATGCCGGTATCGGCCTGGCATTACTGGACACAAACGATTTTGTGATTACCGGGGTACAGTTCGGAAATGACGACGATTCGGTTTTTGCCTGGCAGCTTGGAGCCGGCATCGGCTACAGCATCACAAAAACGATCGAAATCGACCTGTGTTATCGATATTTCAAAACGGATGATCCCGAATTCGACGGGGTGAAATCAGAATACGGGGGCAATGCCGTCTTTGCCGGCATCCGGTATTATGTGAAGTGACTGCCTGTTGAAACTACCCCCGCCCTTCCTTCACAAGCGTAATTTCCACACGCCGGTTGGCCTCCCTGTTTTTCAGGGAATCATTATCATTCAGGGGGCGGAACTCCGCGTAGCCTTCAATTGAAACCCGTTCAGCACTGACCCCGCTGTTGATCAGAAATTTAGCCACACGAATGGACCGGGCCGCTGACAATTCCCAGTTGGATGGATATCGGGCGGTACAAATAGAGGTATCGTCCGTATGGCCGGCAACCATCACCTGATATCCGTTTTTTGAGGCAATCAGCGCGGACAGTTCCGTAAGCACCGGTTTAAAATCGTCAAGGAGCTCTGACTCACCTGCATCAAAGGTTATGCGCTCGCCCATGACAATCACCAGCCGTCCCTGTTTCCGGTAAACCTCAAAACTGCCGTCCGAATAACCGGCCGCCATGTTCATCACCTCATTCTGAAGCGATTCAAGCGATTCAAGCGATTCATCAGGGCGCTGATCAACTTCCTTCGTCCGGATACGACCCCTTTCCAATCCATGGTCATGGGGAAACAGACCGGTGCGATCCGGCATATTGACCCCGATCTTTTCCCGCTGCGCGGCGGCGGGAATATCGACAGTCGGCGACTGGCCTTTGATCCGGCTATCGAGCGCACGGGAATAAAACAGAATAAAAAAAATCAGCAGCAGCGTCAATATATCCACCATACTCCACAGGAAGGTTTCCTCATCACCTGTGGTGGCGGGCACCCGGTTCTTGAGCCGAATTCGTTTCTGCTCCGAAAGTTCGAGACGCCTTCCGAGGCTTTTGGAATCTGACTCAGACATTTTGCTTTCCCGTTATCAGCCCGCTGATAAATGAAACAGCGCGGCGCATGAAGTCTTTGCCTTCCGTACGGCCGGCGTTCGCGTCCAGCATACCCTCCATATCCATGAAAGACTCAAGGCTGTGGGAAATATACAGTGAATTTTTCCCATCACATATATTCATCACCCCCTCCAGGATGACATTCAGCAGAAGGGCCTCGCTTCTGGTGTGCTCGGAGAACTTTCTGGCAAAGGGTAAAAACACCATATTGGCGAATAACAGTCCGTATAATGTGGTCATCAGGGCAATCGCCATGCCCCTGCCGATTTCTTCAGGATTGCCCATGTGGTTTAACACGCCGGTCAATCCGATAATGGTCCCGATAAAGCCGAAAACCGGGGAAATTTTAACCATCGTGTTTAAAATACCGTGCTGAGATTCTCTGCGGGACAAATACAGGTCGCATTCCTTTTCCATGGCGTTTTGAATCGTATACCGGTCATATCCGTCTACAATCATCTGGATCCCCTTGCGGAGAAACCGGTTTGAGAGGCTGTTTTCTTCTTTTTCCAGCGCCTTTGCGCCATGAATCCGCCGGATACGCGCCAGCCGTTCGATCGATTCGATCAGCACCCGGCTATCCGGTTCCCCGAATTTGACCATAACGTAAAGAGATTTGATCAGTTCACGAAAGGTGCGGGCCGGATAAGCCAGAAAAACACTGACCAGACTCCCTCCCAGAACGATCAGACAACTGTTCAGTGCCGTTGCGATCGAAACATTGCCAAAAATTGATCCGGACATCAGCAATATGCCCGAAACCCCGGCCGTCAGAATAATTTTTTGAACCATATTACATGCTCCCTGATGCAGATAGTGTCATATCCCTGATGTTGGAAAATCCGAGATATAAAACCATAAAGCACATAACATGCCATATCGATCCGGCCTTATTTGTCAAGGTTCAACAGCTATAAAACCTTGGTAGACGCATGTAAATACGGAAAATTTTTCCCCTTAAGCAGAAAAACATGCCCAGAGGGCGGAGGGTGGAGGACTGAAAACAAAGATCAGGGTGCGGGGACAGGGGCGGACACAGGGGTCCGCCCATCGGGTTAAGGGTTATAGAGAAGGAACAGGATAAAAAAAAGACTGAACTCAGTGGCAAACTCTTGACTCCAGACTCCAGACTCTTGACTGATCTTTATTTAACCTTGATTTCAATTTCTTTCTTCTTTGCCTCTTCCATCTTTGGCAGGGTGATTTTTAAAATGCCTTTGGAAAAACTTGCCTCAACCTTGTCAGCCTGGACATTTGCCGGCAGTCGGAACGAGCGATGGAAACTTCCGTAATACCGTTCACAACAATACCGGTTCTCACCCTTTTGCTCCTCCTCCGATTTTTTCTCCCCTTTTATCGTAAGGATATCGCCGGAAAGGCTCACATCGACATCCCCGGCCTCCATTCCCGGAAGCTCGGCTTTAACGATAAAGTTATCATTCTTTTCCGAGATATCGACCGATGGTGCCCACGCTTCCGTAAATTCACGGGAAAACGGCGTTTCTCCCAAAACTCTGTTCCAGAGTCTGTCCATTTCTCTGCGAAAAGAACTCAGTTCTCCTCCCAACGGTCTCCATGGAACCAAATCCATACGTCAACCTCCTTGTGATGGGTTTTTCCCTCACGGGAATATGCGGTTTTTTACCGGCCATATTATGGAAAGATTTAACAGACTGTTGAAACGTGACAAGAACACTGGTGTTACACAAATTGAGGATGCTGCAGTTCCAGGTCGTCAAGGGTAACGCGGCAGCTATAATTTTTGTATAAAATTCAACGCATTTTGTCTATAGGGAAAAGGCTCATTTTTTCCCCAAAAAAACATGCCGTCGAGCGGGGGAAGCAGGTTATTCGGGCTTGATCATAATTTCTGACACGTTGTCGAGAGCTTCGTCCCGCCCGTTTCCGGCTTCTCCATCACGATCCGGGGGATGCCGGGCCTATAAAGCTAAAGCGATTGTTATAAAAAATCAGCCGATTGGATACGATGACCTCTTATATATATTTCTTGATTTCGGCCGTTTCCCTTAATTTATCGATATGCTTCTTGACTTCTTTCTGAGTATTCTGATGCTTTAAGTGTCCGGAAATCTTATCTTTCGCATCATTGAACCCAATGACTGACGCCGATTTCTTATCGGTGACTTTTATCAGATGGTACCCGAACATGGTTTCTACAACAGGGCTCACCTCATCCGGCTTCAATGAAAATGCCGCGTCCTCAAATGGCTTCACCATCTGTCCACGGCCAAAAAGCCCCAGATCACCGCCCTTGGCGCTGCTCGGGCACTCTGAAAACTCTCTGGCCAATGCCGAAAAATCCTCACCCGTTTGAATTTTTTCCCGGATCGTTTCCAGTTTTTTCTTTGCCTCGGCTCTCTGCGTTTCGGTTGCTTCCGCACCCACTTTTATTAAAATATGACTTGCCTGGACTTGTTCCGGCTGTTGAAAATAGGCTGGATTGGCATCATAAAACGCCCGGGACTCTTGATCGGATACCACAATCTTCGAAAGAATCTGTGACTCGATAAATTTTTCTATGGAAATCCCCTGGCCGATCTTTATTTTAATATCTGCCTCGGACATACCCATTTCATCCAGAATCTTCTTATAATCGTTTTCATCAGGAAATCTTTTTTTTATTTCGCTCAGTTTATCTGTTATCTCCTGATCATCGACCACGACCCCTTTTTTGACACTTTCCTGGTACAGCAGCACCTGGTTGATCAGATTATCCAGAATATTGTTTTTAATGTTATCAAGTTCCGAGTCGGGAACCTCCTGCCCCTGACGCGCTGCCCGGCTTCTGAGCTGATCCAGTTCGGTATTTATCTCCTGACGGGTGATGACCGCTCCGTTAACAACAGCGGCGTTATCTCCGGATACCGCTTTTTCTTCAACTGCACCGGACAAACAGGGGCTGCATAAAATGAATATCGCCAATATTGACAGAAACGGGTTTGCTTTCATACCATACATAAAAACGTCTCCTTGGAATAAAGTTTATGATTTTAAGAGCAGAGATACTT
Organism: Desulfobacterales bacterium; assembly: GCA_028704555.1. Lineage (NCBI taxonomy): Bacteria > Pseudomonadati > Thermodesulfobacteriota > Desulfobacteria > Desulfobacterales > Desulfobacterales bacterium. Next base: position 73,790 of record JAQWFD010000003.1, on the reverse strand, counting down.
TCGGAATCCGATATGAAACAGACGTAAACTCCGGGAGAGAAAATTTCTCGAAAAACGTCTTTGCGGCCGTTTGATGACCTTATCAAAACGATTAAAAACCGTTTATAACGATTTTATACCATCGTCACAATCCGGCATACATTAAAAAATTGATACCACCATGCCTGGAATTTGACAATATTATTTTCCCGGTTACGAATTATCATGTTCCAACCCGGATTGGAATATGCCCGATCAGAGCAATCCGATATTGAAAAAAATGGGCTTGATCATAACTGCGGCCATATTTTGCTGTGCGTAGCCTCGGAGTCCCGCCCGTTGCCGGCGTACGACATGGCGCGATCCGGGGAAAAGATGTCGGGCCGTAAAGCGTTAAAAAGCGCAAACGGTTTGAGGCGTGCCGAGTTTTTGCGCTTTAGCTTCATGCACCCGGCATCCCCCGGATCGCGATGGTTTCAGGCGCATTCGGCGGTGGCCCCACGATTGCGTACAGCGTTACCCTCCTGAAAGATTCCATTGATGAATTCGAAGGAGATTTCAAACAGGCTCTGCAGACCAGAGAGGCATCTGCCGGTAACGCGCTGTCAGATGCCTCTTCATACAGAAATAAGCATGCCCCTCTTTGGCAGTCCGGCCCCCTCATTTCGGGTTTCAACTCGCTTACCGGGCCATTCCGGGGAATGATCATGCCAGGTGCGGCCGGATCTCACTTGGCAGGCTGAACTCTCCCCTGCCCGGCCGCCAGAACGTAAAGCAGCTCCAACCCGATGGTAGCCGCGGCAAGCGCCGTGATCTCCGCATGATCGTAGGCCGGTGCCACTTCCACCACATCCATACCGACCAGATGAATCCCCACCAGTTTCCGGAGAAGTTTCAGAGCCATGTCAGTTGTCAGTCCCCCGATGACAGGCGTCCCGGTTCCCGGGGCAAAGGCCGGATCCAGACAATCGATATCAAAGGTGATATATGCCGGGTGATCTCCCACCACCCGTTTAATTTCCGCTGAAATGTCCCCCGCACGGTGCTCATTGACCCACGCCGCATCCAGAACCGTAAACCGGTAATCCGGCGTCATGTCGTATTCCGTCCGGATGCCGACCTGAACCGACCGGTCAGGGGCAATGATTCCTTCTTTCACGGCACTGCCAAACATGGTGCCATGATGCCGCTCACGCGCTTCCTTTTCCGTGTCTGCATGCGCATCAAAATGGATCAGGGACAGCGGACCGAATTTTTTTGCATGCTCTCGCAGAAGAGGCAACGTAATATAATGATCTCCCCCGAAAGTCAGCATGGTTTTACCCGCGTCCAGAATCCGGCAGGCATGCCGTTGAAGCTGCGCTATCATATGGTCCACGTCCCCGGTATCAAATAACAGATCCCCGCAATCGCCCACACCCAGAATATCAAACACACAAAAATCCCAGGGCCAGCGGCGGGTCTCCCAAAACAAATTTTCAGAAACCTTCCGGATACTGGCCGGTGCCAGACGGGCGCCGGGCCGGTGTGTGGTGGCAAGATCAAACGGAACGCCGGTGACCACCACATCCAAATCAGGAGAACTGATGTCCCGGATAAGCTCGCGTCTCATAAAGGAAAACAAGTTTGCATCCAGAAGCCCTGCGCCATCGTCAGGGTCGGATGCCATATCTTTACAATAAAAATCAGGCATTTATCGCCTCCTTAGTATCAGGCATATACAGAAAGATGCCACGCTCGGGTTCTAACGCCAGGCTATGCCGCAACCCGAATTCTCAAATTTTATGCCTATTTATAATTCATGCAAAAGGTTAACTGACGTACATGTACAAAAATAAAAATTCATTTTTCTGTTTTTTTGGCAGGGTTTGCGAAAGAATGCACCGACAGCCTGCTAATGGCAAGTACCACAGAATACAGACCTTGAGATTGTTACCAGAGTTGATTCAAAAAAGCGAGAAAAAATATCTCATATCCGCTTTCATAAGGCGTTTATTTCTTTATTCCGTCGGACAAACAGGGTAAAGTTTATTCAGACGCATGCATTTTGCCTGCAAATCCGGAGCATCCCGCGGCGCCGGACATCCTATCGGCCACCCGTCCGGTTGAATAGCCGTGCGCTGCACGGTCAAAACCCCTTCGGGACAACGTTCATATTCAAAATAAAATTAAGAAGACAGGTCAATGAATCAGACAGCCCCTGTAAAATCATCCGCCTTTTTTGTTTTCATGATGCTGTGCATTATCATCTCGGGATGGCCTGTGCCGGAAATCGCTTCTGCAGACCCGGCCGACTCCACACAAACGCCTTCAAGCCCATCCCAGGCTCGATCCGCTTTAACCGATCGAATGCAGGAGGAAAAAAAAACCGGAGAAAGCCCCTTTGTCATCACCCCCCACCGGCCGAACTACCTCCTTCCCTTCACCTACAATGCCGCCCCGAATTCAGTCCCCTTTTCCATCGGCGAAGATGAATTCGATAACGTGGAAGTAAAGTTTCAAATCAGCTTGAAATATCAGCTGATTGAAAACATATTTGAAAAAAATATCGACCTTTACTTCGCCTACACCAATCAATCGTACTGGCAGGCATATAACAAGGACGCATCCAGTCCGTTCCGGGAAACCACTCATGAACCGGAAATCTGGATGAATTTTCACACGGATGTGACCCTCTTCGGGATAACCGTCAATCAGATTTCAGTTGGCGGCGTTCATCAATCCAATGGCCGCAGCGGCACCTTATCCAGAAGCTGGAACCGGATTTATGCGGATATTGTCTTTCATGCAGGCAATTTTTACTTCAACCTGAAACCATGGTATCGAATACCGGAAGAGGATAAACAATCCCCTGAAGATACATCCGGCGACGATAATCCGGATATCGAAAAATACCTTGGCTATGGGGAACTCAGGGCATTGTACAACTGGAAATCACACAATTTTTCCATGATGCTGCGAAACAACCTCCGGGGTTCAGAAAACAAGGGCGCCATCAGCCTGGAATGGAGCTTTCCGCTGTTTAAAAGGCTCAAAGGCTTCGTGCAGTATTTTAACGGTTACGGAGAAAGCCTGATCGACTATAATGCCTCCACCAACCGGATCGGAGCGGGCCTGCTGCTGACGGATTTTTTGTGAAAAAATTCAGGACTGAGCAATGAGGAACAGGACCTGAGTTAAGAGCAAAAGACAGGGCTGAGGGGTGTAACAGACTGTTAGGATGATCAATGGCGGAGCCGTGCCCATCAATTACAACAAATCTCACAAATCACATCATTCCGGCTATTGGCCGGGTGAAGGATGATTTTTACCACCCCGCGCAGGGATGACTCCCGACTATAGACTTTCGACTGATACACAAGGCGTGTCCGGGGCGATGAAGCCGAGCCAGGAGACCTGCCTGAAATCAGCGTAAGACAATATCCGGGATGATGGTAAAATCCGCAGCTGATACCGCTGCGGATTTTTTTATTTTAAATCCTACGACGCATTCAGAAGCCACCCACGCAATGAATCTGGAACAGGTCAAGGATCAAATCCGGCAACATACACTTTACGTTCAACAGGGTCTCCTGGCACGTCACTACCAGAATACACTCATAAAACCCAGGGGGAGTCTCGGGCTTCTGGAGGATATCAGTGTCCGGCTGGCTGGAATGACCAGACATCTGCGGTACAACATATCCGGCAAACACGTTCTGATCATGTGTGCCGATCACGGATTTGCCGCGCATGGCGTCAGCGCCTGTCCCGGACACGTTACCGGTCAGATGGCCCGTGCCTGCCTGAAGGAAACCGCCGCTGCGAGTGTCATCGCCAGGGCCAATGGCACTCACCTGAGCGTATTTGATATAGGCATCGCGAAAACCGTCGACTGCCCGGGTCGGAATAACCGAAAAATCCGGAAAGAAACCCGGGATTTTACCAAAGGTTTCGCAATGACGGGAGAGGAAACGCTGCAGGCGATCGGAAACGGCTTTGAAGAGACCCGCCGAATTGTTAAAACCGGCGCACATATTATCGCCCCCGGAGAAATGGGCATCGGGAATACAACGGCCAGCAGTGCCCTGTTGTCGGTGTTCAGTGATCTGCCCCCTGAACAGGTCACCGGGGGGGATCTTTGATCAATGATGCCACGCTGAAAAGAAAAACCGCTGTCATTCAGCAGGCCCTCCTCCAGAGCAATCAGCCGTCAAAAGACCGGCCCCTTGAGGTGCTGGCCAAGATAGGCGGATATGAAATCGCGGCAATCACAGGATGCATCCTGGCGGGCGCGGGCGAACGGGTGCCCGTGGTCATTGACGGGTTTATCGCAGTGGCCGCAGCCCTGACCGCCATATTCATCGCGCCCGGCTGTGAGCGGTTCATGTTCGCATCGCACATGTCCGCCGAACCGGCCCACAGGCTCACGCTCGAAATGCCGGGGCTGTGCCCCTCCCTTGTTTGAGTTCAACATGCGTCTGGGTGAAGCAACCGGAGCCATCATGGCCATGCAGATCATCCAGACCGCATCCAAACCCATCTGCGAAATGGACAGCTTTGAAACAGGGCACGCGTCAACAGCGGACCAGAGCTGTGAGCTGGACACCACCCGTTGATCAATTCTAGCGGCCCTGAACTGTCACCCATCATTTGAAAAAGTAAATTTGACTGAATAAAAGATATAACCTGCCTTAGCACAAATAAACTAAAAGTGCTTAATTTTGACTTGACATGTGGGAAAAATATGAATATTAAATATGCCGAAAAAGATATATGTCATAACTGACATATATCGCAAACACCGGTTTTAGTATTCTGAATATGGCTGGTTTATTACCATCCCGGGGCAAACTTACACGGTAACACGCTGCTGCTGCTACAGATTCTGGTTTTTTCCTTACGACTCCTTCTCCTGTTTGCTACTGATAAAAACGACTGTAAACATATTCAGTCTGAATGAAGTTGGCACGTTTTAAATAACGCGGCGCAATGAATGTTTTCGGGAAACCGGATACATTAACCATTGCCATCTGCGGAGGCATTAAAGGAGTCACCCATGTCTGAAGAATATGACAACAACGTTCTTGAACACCAGAGAATCGGAGCTTATTCGTTTGAAGAATTTCTGAAACTGGCCGAATCATTTCATGGCTATGCGGCACCGGGAATCATACTGGGGGGATTCATGGTTGATCTGGCCATGAAACATCTGCCGGAAGGAGACTTTTTTGACGCGATCTGTGAAACGTCGGCATGCCTTCCGGATGCCATTCAGCTTCTGACCCCATGCACATATGGCAACGGCTGGCTTAGACTCGTTGACTCCAGCCGTTATGCCCTGTCCATGTATGAAAAACAAAGCGGGGAAGGCGTGAGGGTCTCGCTGGATTTGTCTTTGTTAAGGGCCTGGCCGGAATTCAATTGCTGGTTTTTCAAACTCAAACCGAAAAAGGAACAGGATTCGAAACGGTTGCTCAATGAGATCAAAGAAGCCGGTTACGGCGTCTGCCGGCTCCAGCGGATAAACATCCATCCGGACATGCTCAAGCAAAAATCCAGGGGACAGGTCAATGTCTGCCCGCTGTGCGGAGAAGGGTTTCGAAGCCACCACGCGGCCATATGTCCGGCCTGCCTCGGCGACGGATACTTCAGTTTATCAGAGCAACAAGCAGAGGGGGCTGACCTGCAGCCGCTCAAGCTTAAAGCCCGGCCCGTGGAACTGGCCGTAGGGGGTACCGCGCTTCACGATATGACTAAAATCGTTCCCGGCAAGCTCAAAGGAGCCCTGTTTAAAGAAGGACAAAACATCACGATCGGAGATGTCTGTCGGCTTCAGACCATGGGCAAACAGCATGTGTATCTGCAGGAGGAAAATCAGATCGGGCCGGACTGGGTACATGAAGACGAAGCGGCGATATCCTTTGCCGAGACAATGAAGGGTAGCGGAGTAATCGCATGCGGCAGGCCCCACGAAGGAAAAATGGATCTTGAGGCGGAATCAGACGGACTCCTGGTGGTGGAATCCGAACATTTGAACCGCTTTAACCAGGTGCCGGAAGTCATGTGTGCCAGTCTTAAGAGCCATACCCTGGTTTACAAAGGGCAAAAAATTGCCGGTACCCGTGCGATTCCCCTGTATATGCGCAAGACAAACTTTATCCGGGCCATGGATATCCTCGGACAAACCCCCCTGTTTCAGATACGGCCACTGAAAAAGGCCTCTGTTGGGGTTCTGCTAACCGGAAATGAGGTGTTCAACGGGCTGGTGGAGGATCAATTCCTTCCGATTATCAGTAAAAAAGTGAACCGCTTCGATTGTGAGGTGGTTTGCAGTGAAACCGTGGCCGATGACCGGTCTATGATTACCGAAGCCATCGGTCGGCTCATTCAGGCCGGTGCAGATATGATCGTTGCCACTGCCGGAATGTCCGTGGACCCGGATGATGTCACCCGAGCGGGAATTATGGATGCGGGCGCAACCGACCTGATTTACGGAGCGCCGATCCTGCCCGGCACCATGATAATGCTGGCGCGCATCGGGGCAGTACAGGTGGTCGGCGTACCGGCCTGTGCTTTGTATTTCAATGTGACGAGTTTTGATTTGTTGCTGCCCCGTCTTCTGGCCGAAATTCCCATTACCCGGCAGGATCTGGCTCAAATGGGACACGGCGGATTTTGCATGCAATGCCGACAATGCGTGTTTCCCCGGTGTGCGCTGGGGAGATAACGTGGCTGCTTAAGGTTACGATGGATCAGAAAAAATATTTTACGGTTCATCGAAAATGCGTTCCGGAGCGATCAGAGGAAAACCGTGAAAACAGACGGCGTTAACTCATGACCGTCTCCGGAACCCGGGATGGGAAACAACCGTTTAAGGAGTATGTCGATGCAACAGCTTAAACCAACCATTCGGCTGCACATCTGGCTGGAAAATGAGGAGGGTATTGTATTTGGTTCCGGCCGGGCACAGCTGATGCTCAATATTGAACGATACGGGTCGCTGAAAAAAGCCGCCGAGGCAATGAAAATGTCTTACCGGGCGGCATGGGGTAAAATCAAGCAGACCGAAACCATTCTGGGTCACAAACTGATCCGGAAAATGGGCAGTAACCGTAAAGGCTATGAACTTACCGCCTTTGGAACCAGTATTACCCGTAACTTTTTATACTGGTTCGACGAGGTGGAAAAAAAAGCACTGAAAGAAGCGGAAAGCATTTTTCCGTGGCTGACGAATTCCTATAAAAATACTTCGGATATCCGTCCGGATTGTGTGGACACGGTCTGCCCATGGCCCGAAAAATCAATCGCAGATAAAAAACGGCCGAACGTGCCGGGCAATGCTCCTGAATAGCCCGTCCCGAAAACTCACCCTGTGAGGCAGTACATCATAAATCCGCTCTTCAGGCGGCCGGTTAATGGAAATTTTTCAAGATTAAACGGGGGAGAAGCCCATTGCCCGGGGCGGGTTTCTATCTGACGAACCGATCCCCGTGATTCAGAGAAGAATCAACTACCGCTGGCCGGATTATTTTTCTTCCATTCATCATTTTCAACCGTCTATCGGATAATCAATCACGATTTTCAAAACCTGACATGACTGATGCTGACAAATGACACGGCAAAGACTTTTCGAGTATGAAAAACGATGAAACCATCCGTGCAAAAAAATAATATGCTATTTATAACATATTAAATTTATTATATAAAAATAAATTTTAAGATTGACACCCATCCTCAACTATGTCAATTGTGGCATAACTATACAGCATAAAGAAACTCAGCCGATGAGTTCTATTTTTAAATATCACATGGACGAGTTTCTAAAGTGCATCAGCGGCATTCCTTCTAAGGTAAACGGATTTCTTTTCAGGTTGGGCGAGGTTGAAAAGGGATAGCTGCAATGGCAATGGAAATAAAAGGATTGTTTTAAAAAACCATTAGAAGGAGGGTGAAAATGGACTGTACCCGACGAGGCTTTATGAAAATGACGGGCCTTGGGGCGGCAACCTTTGCCTTGGGCCAACTGGGCTTTGACCTGACTCCGATCAAAGCCTATGCGTCCGATCTGAAAATCAAGGGCGCCCGGGAAGTGATCTCCATCTGTCCGTTTTGTGCAGTATGCTGCCATTTTATTGCACATGTCAAGGACGGAAAAATTGTCAGCACGGAAGGAGATCCGGGCTATCCGGTCAGTGAAGGAGCGCTGTGTGCCAAGGGGGCGGCAATGCTGTCGATGATCAACAGCGAGCATCGTCTCGAAAAACCCAAGTACCGCGCACCTTACAGTAACCACTGGGAAGAAAAAAGCTGGGAATGGACACTTGATCGCCTGGCGCAAAGAATAAAGGAAACCCGTGACAAGGATTTTAAACGCTACAGCAACGGATTAGAGGTCAACCGGATCGAATCCATTTTTCATCTGGGCTCTTCCCAGATGGACAACGAGGAATGCGCCCTGACTCATCAGGCCATGAGGGCGCTGGGCGTCGTTTACATGGATCATCAGGCTCGTATTTGACACAGCGCCACTGTTGCGGCTCTGGCAGAGTCGTTTGGACGGGGTGCGATGACCAATCACTGGATTGATATCAAGAATGCAGACAATATTCTCATCATGGGAAGCAACGCGGCCGAGCATCACCCGATCTGTTTCAAGTGGGTGTTAAAGGCCAAGGAAGAACGAGGGGCTACCCTGGTTCATGTCGATCCCAAATTTTCAAGAACATCGGCTCAATGCGATTTTCATGTTCCCCTGCGTTCCGGGACCGATATCGCCTTTCTGGGCGGAATGATCAAGTATATCCTTGAAAATGAAATGTATTTCAAAGACTACGTGCTGAATTATACCAACGCGTCTTTTATCGTCAGTAAGGATTTTAAATTCAAGAACGGGCTGTTTTCCGGATTTGATCCGATAAAAAGAGCCTATGACAAATCAACCTGGCAATTTGAACTGGACGCAAATGGTGCTCCCAGAAAGGACAGTAGCCTGAAAGATCCTAATTGCGTCTTCCAGCTGCTGAAAAAACACTATGACCGTTACAACCTGGATAAAGTATCGGATGTAACCGGGGTTCCAAAAGATGAACTCCTGAAGGTGTACAATGCCCACGCGGCCACCGGAAAACCCGACAAGGCCGGTACGGTTCTCTACGCTCTGGGATGGACCCAGCATACCGTAGGGGTACAGAATATCAGAAGTTCCGCCATTATCCAGCTTCTGCTGGGAAACATCGGTATAGCCGGCGGCGGAATCAACGCACTCCGCGGGGAACCCAACGTACAGGGTTCAACGGATCACTGCATTCTGTATCATATTCTGCCGGGCTATCTGGCCCTGCCGCTTGCCGACTGGCCGGGGCTCAAGGATTATTTAAAGGCCTGCACGCCGGTCAGCAAAGATCCAATGAGCGCCAACTGGTGGGGGAATTATCCCAAATACATGGTCAGTCTGCTCAAAGGGTGGTACGGAGACAATGCCACGCCGGAAAATGGTTACGGATACGGCTGGCTGCCCAAGGGAGACAAGGGGACACAGTATTCTTACATGCACCTGTGGGATGAGATGTACAGAGGCAACATCCGGGGTGGTTCCATATGGGCAACCTGCCCGGCGCAGAGTGCGCCAAATACCAACAAGGTCCGAAAATCGCTTGCCAATCTTGACTGGCTCTCGATTGCAGAAATTCATCACAACGAGACGACCGATTTCTGGCATGGTCCGGGCATGAACCCGAGTACCATCCGGACAGAGGTCTTTTTGATGCCTTCCTGCCACCGGGTGGAAAAAGAAGGCAGCGTGTCCAACAGCGGCCGGTGGCTCCTGTGGCACGAAAAAGCCACCGAGTGCCAGGGCGAATCAAAGTCCATGGGCCAGATCATGGTGGAAATCGTCAATCACGTCAGAGCATTGTACCGTAAGGACAGCGGGGTCTTCCCGGATCCGATATTGAAACTGGACTGGCCGGATTATTATGATCCGAATCAGATGGTCAAAAAAATCAACGGGCAGTTTACCCGGGAAACGACGGTCAATGGCAAGACATACCAAAAAGGCCAGCAGGTTCCCAGTTTTACGGCCCTCAAGGACGACGGCTCCACCACCAGCCTCAATTGGCTTTACAGTGGAAGCGTTACGGAAGAAGACGGAAACAAATCCAAACGCCGGGATCTGACACAGACCCCGCTTCAGGCAAAAATCGGACTGTTTCCGAATTTTTCATGGTGCTGGCCGGTAAACCGGCGGATTTTATACAACCGGGCATCGGTTGATACAAACGGACGTCCGTTTGATCCGACCCGTACGGTCATCCAGTGGACCGGCACAAAATGGGAAGGAGATGTTCCTGACGGTGGATGGGCGCCTGTTGCCAGCGGAGAAGGCAGATACCCGTTTATCATGCAAAAGGAAGGCTACGGTCAGCTCTTTGGAGCCGGCCGGGCTGAGGGGCCCTTCCCCGAACATTATGAACCAATCGAAACCCCGATAAAAAAGAATCCTTTTTCAAAACAGCTGAGCAATCCCTGTGCCGTCATCATGGAAAGCGATGCCGACGCACTGGCAAAACCCGGCGATGAGCGCTATCCCATTGTTCTGACCACTTACAGCATGACCGAACACTGGTGTGGCGGCGGCGAAACGCGGTTTGTTCCGGCACTTCTGGAAGCCGAACCCCAGTTGTATGTGGAAATGAGTGAAGAGCTGGCCAAAGAAAAGAACATCAAAAACGGTGATCCGGTAGTGGTTGAAAGCGCCAGGGGCAGAGTGGAAGCCATCGCTATGGTTACCATACGAATGCGTCCGTTCAAAATCGGCGGCAAAACGATTCATGAGATCGGAATGCCGTTTGCATTCGGATGGTTCAGCCCGGGGACAGGGGATGCCACCAACCGTCTGACACCGTGCGTTGGCGACCCGAACACCTGTATTCCTGAATACAAGGCGTGCTGTGTCAATATCAAAAAAGCCGACAAAGTGACTGAGCTGGCTTAGTGACTGCGGCCGGTCGTTAATGAACCGGCCGTTCATCGCAAAAGGAGGGAAATTATGTCAAAGGCATTTTTTGTGGATACCAGCAAATGCACTGCATGCCGGGGATGCCAGGTGGCCTGTAAGGAATGGAAGGGGTTTCCCGCAACATTGACAAAACAGCGGGGAAGCCATCAAAATCCGCCGGATCTCGGCCCTTTCAACAACAGGGTTGTCCGGTTCAAAGAAGAAAAAATTAATGGTAAGGTGGTCTGGAATTTTTTCGCGGATCAGTGCCGCCATTGTATCGAACCACCCTGCAAGGATGCAGCAGACAGTTATGTCAGCGGCGCGGTAATTATTGATGAGCCGACAGGAGCGGTGATATATACCGAACTGACCCGTCGCCTGCCTCAAGAGGCGTTTGATCAAATGTACGAAGACTGTCCGTATCACATTCCCAGACGACACGAAGGCACCGGCCTGATTTCAAAATGTAACATGTGTCTCGATCGGGTGTCCGAGGGACTTTTGCCCATCTGTGTTAAAACGTGTCCTACCGGAGGGTTGAATTTCGGAGACCGGGAGCAGATGCTGGCAATGGCAAAAAAACGGCTGGCCGTTATCAAGAAAGATTTTCCAGATGCACAGCTGGTGGATGAAGATTACGTCAATGTGATCTATCTGATCAAATACAAGCCAGAATCCTATCATGATTTTGTCGTTGCTCAGGGCCCATCGGGAATTACCCGAAAAACAGCACTGGCAAAATTGATATCACCTGTAACAAAATCGGTCCGATCGATTATCGGATAAATGAAAGGGGGGGGCAGCCCTTGCCCCCCTCTTTTCACCACGGTTTACCATTGAAATTCAATTGCCGAATCCGGACAAGGAAGGAGCACGCATGGAATGTCTTGAGGAAACCTGTATCTCTCATATCAGTGAAGCCGCTGCACAGTTGACAAAATCGAGGCCTGTTTACGGAACTGTTCTGGAATATTATGTCCGGATGTTTACCGCCCAGAAAAATTCAGAAAACCGGTTGTCCATTGATTCGATCACTATACCGGAAGCCATTTTGAAACTGAAACGAAAGGAGCAGCTGCCGCTGATCAGCCCATCCGAATTTGTGATCGATCAGGATGAATCTGCACGGTTGTTTAGATTCATCGGTGAAATCACCCAAACTGCCAATACCCAAATGAAAAACGCTGTCAACCAGATTATCAGCCGGGTGGACCGAAATGAGCTGGATCTGAAGTCGGTGTTCGGAATGTTTCTGCAATCCGATGAAACCGAATTTCAGCAAACAGCCGAAAAGCTGGGTATCGACGCCCAGACGCTTTCCTTTCTGACCTACAACAGCATCAAACCGTCCCTGTTGAAATGTTCCGAAGCACTATCGTGTTATCTTGGCCCTGATATGCCTTGGGAGAAAGGCATTTGCCCAGTATGCGGGGGGGCCGTGGCCATATCGCTTCTGGATGAAAATGGACGAAGATGTATGTGTTGCAGCTTTTGCTGGCATCAGTGGACGGTGCAGCGGGTCCAGTGCCCGAAATGCGGCAACCGTGACAGCAAATCCCTCGAGTATTATCGTATTGAGGGCGAAGCCGAATACCGGCTGGATGTATGTAATAAGTGCAAAGCCTATATTAAAACAATCGATATGCGAAATACGGATCGAAAAATATATCCGCAGCTTGAAGCCTGCAGCACGGTTCATCTGGACTGGATTGCCCGTGAAAAAGGATACCTCTGTACGGAATAAACCGGCGAACGCCGACAGCGCAGTTACCGGGAAGTGTCCCGAAATGTTATCCCCCGGCAGTATCGTACTGCCGGGATCACGCCGTTAGACTGTTTCCAAAAATCACATCACATATCCCCCGATTTCACTCTGCTCGAATGCTTTCATCCTTGCCGTCTTTCATATGACGTTTTGATGCGTTCATTTGATTTGAAATTTTCACTGATTTATACTACGGTAGCCTTGTTATGTTATATTTAGCACATCAGAAGGGCGGACGATGAAAGACCTTGAATCAACATTACGGATTCATTTATGGCTTGAGACGGATGAAGGGATGCTGTTTGGCATCGGCCGGGTGATACTGCTGAAAAAGATCGGAGAACTCGGATCTCTCAACAAAGCGGCCAAAAAAATGGGAATGTCTTACCGGGCGGCCTGGGGAAAAATAAAAGCAACTGAAAGAGAACTGGGCGTCGAACTGATTACAAAATCCCCCGATAGCCGGGGATTCGGCCTGACACCATTCGGCTATCAGCTTCTGGATGATTTTGACAGATGGCACCGTGAAATCGAATCAATCGCATTGGAAAAGGCAAAGACTGTATTTCCATGGCAGATTCACCCCTTCAAGGAATCCGACAAAAGCCCCTTTTCATGATGGATATCGCAAAATGTGAAACGATACGCTGACCTGATGTTTAGAATAAACTGCAAAACTTTTCAGAATCGATCTGAAAATCAGACTGACAGATATTCACACCGCCCCAGGCAATACTGATCCGGATTTTCCGGATACATGCGCCGGCAGTTCGTCAAAAGTTGCTTTTGTTATGCCCTGTTGCCGGATAAAACGATAGCAATGCGCTGAGCTGATAGGGGCGAATAATTATTCACCCCTACGACCCTTTCAATCCTACAATAAATAGCTTACGGCTTGCCATCGAATTGATGCTATTTTGCGTGGATACTCATCTGTCACGGCCTTGTCCTCCCCGGCTACCGCCGCCGTACCCCCCTGCTCCGCCTTGTCCTCCACGGCCCCCGCCGTATCCTCCTCTACCGCTACCGCCGCGACTTTCAGTGCGAGGGCGTGCTTCATTCACGTTAAGCGCTCTTCCTTTCAGCTCTTTTCCATTCAGGCCATCGATTGCCGCCTGCCCTTCAGCTTTAGAGGCCATCTCCACAAATCCGAATCCTTTTGATTGACCACTATCCCTATCTGTTATAATGGTGGCGGATTCAACCTGCCCGAATTGTTCTAAAGCCAGCCGCAAGTCATCTTCGGTGACCTCATACGACAAGTTTCCTACATACAGCTTCATTTAAATCTCCTTTTGTAATCAATTATAAATTTTCACATCACCTGACCAATTATTCTCCGTCCTGTTTGCCCTGATAAGTTGAAAAAAATGCACATATCAGGTAAAGTTGCCTTTTTAAAGGAAATACTTCTGTCATATTACGGGCGTTGAATCAGCGCCCTGCGGGCGGACTGAGGAGCGCTATCACTGGAGGGGCACTTCGTTTAAGACAAAAACCGATAAGCAAGGGGCTTTTATCTTATGACATTGCCAGGGGAGCAACGCTCCCCGTCCCTCAGTCTGTAACCTGCTGATCAGATTAATCAAAAAATAAAAATCCCTATACTGTCAAGACAAAAAAGTTTGCGGTAACAGGGGAGCAGCTTCAGCTGCAATCCCATGAATTTCATCTAAGCCGGGGTATAATCAATGGCAATAATCGTAAAAATGGCGTAAAAACAGCCCATGACAGACCTGATTCTGACAGAAAAATTTTCCGTTGCATCGGATTTTGCCAAAGCCCTGGGTGTAAAGAAAAAAGGGGCCGGCTATTTTGATGGGGATACGTATGTGATCACCTGGGCCGTGGGGCACCTGGTGGAGCTCTTTGAGCCCGATGATTATGACGCCAGCCTGAAAAAGTGGCGGGTCGAGTCCCTGCCTCTCATTCCAGACAGATTTCGATACAAACCCATCAAAAAAAGCTATCAGCAGTTTCATACGATCAAGACCCTTCTCAACAAAAGGCGTTTTGACCGGATCATCATCGCCACCGATGCAGGGCGGGAGGGCGAAGTCATCGCCCGGACCATCCTTCTGGAGTCCGGATTTACGGACAAGGCGCGCATCGTGCGCTTCTGGACCAGCCAGGCCCTGGTTCCCGAGGTGGTCAGGAACACCATGAAACAGCTGCGGCCCATGGTCGACTTCGACCGGCTGTGGCGTGCCGGATATTACCGCCAGGTGGCTGACTGGCTGGTCGGCATGAACCTGACCCGGGTTCTGACGGTAAGACTCAGGGATCTGTTTTCCGTGGGCCGTGTTCAGACAGCAGTGCTTGCCCTGCTTGTGGACCGGAGAAGGGAGCGGGAGCACTTTGTTCCCGAAACCTATTGGACCCTCAAGGTGCTTTTTGGTGGCGACAAAGGCCGCTGGACCGGCCGATGGTTCAAAAACAAGGAGACTAAGCTCACGGAGAAAAAAGCGGCAGACGAGCTTTTGGAACGTCTTAAAAACGAAATCTCTCCCGGTGTGGTTCTCACCATGGAGACGGACAAGAAAAGCGAGCCGCCCCCCTTGCTCTTTTCCCTGACCGACCTTCAGCAGGAGGCCAACAACCGGTTTGGTTTTTCGGCAAAAAAAACTCTGGCCATTGCCCAAACCCTGTACCAGGACAGAAAGTGCCTCTCCTACCCCAGAACCGACTCAAAAGTGCTTGGCACCACCAGCCTTGACCTTGTCAACACGGTGTTGGAAAAGCTGAAGACCGCCTGCTCGGATATTTTCTCAACCGTCGATCCAAAACGGGTGGCCCTCTCCAACCGCCGGGTGTTCAACGATGCAAAGCTTACCGACCACCATGCCCTGATTCCGTTCAAGCCCCTTTCAGAGGCTGCAAGCCAGGATGAAAAACGCTTGTTCGACCTGGTGGTGAGGCGCTTTGCAGCGGCGTTCCACCCGGATTGCCAGTTTGAGAACACCCGGGTGATCACCGAATTTGCCAACGAAACCTTCCAGACCGTAGGAAAGGTAATCCTCGATCCCGGATGGAGACGGGTTTACAGGACAGACACCCGGGACAAGGCAGAGGCCGAGGTCATTCCTCCCCTTGTAAAGGGGGACAGCGGCGCTGCAAAAAAAATCGACTGCGAGGAGAAGCAGACAACACCGCCTCCGGACTACTCCGATTCCCTGCTCTTAAAAGACATGACCAATCCGGGACGATATGTGGCCCAAGAGGAGATCAAACGGTTCTACCGGGGCGATATCGGCATCGGTACCCAGTCAACAAGGGCCCAGATCATCGAAACCCTGATCCAGAGAGCGTATGCCCAAAGAATCGGCAAACGGCTCGTTGCAACGGACAAGGGGGTGTATCTCGTTACCCGGCTGAGGCAGTGCCCGATTTCTTCGGTATTGGCCTCACCCGAAGAGACGGCCCGATGGGAGATGAGCCTCAACACCATCGCCCTCGGGGAAACATTGGACACGCGGTTCCTCGATGATATCAAACGATTTGTGACCGATGCCGTGGCAGAACTCAAATCGGATGTCATGGATGTAACACAGTTCAAGGCCGAGCGTCCGGAAGCTGAGGTCATCGGGGTCTGTCCCGCCTGCGGCAAGGCAGTCCGGGAAAATATCAGGGCGTTTTCCTGCGAGGACAGGGCCTGCGAATTTGTAATCTTCAAAAAAATCGCGGGCAAAAGCATCTCCGCCAAAATGGCGGCAAACCTGTTGAAATACCGTAAATCCGGTCCGTTCAAGGGATTTATCTCCAAGAAAAAGAAACGCTTTTCAGCCTCCCTGGTAATTAATAACCTTGACGGAAAATGGAAGGTTGCCTTTGATTTCAACAACCCCGCCAAAAGTTCAGCTGCCGATAAGCCCACCGCCCCGAAGACCCGATCAGACGTCAGTCCTGCTGCCAGGTCCGGGGTTGAACCCGTAACGGTTTTAGAACCCAAAGTAGCCACTTCCCTTTCCGGAGAGATGCGCTGCCCTCTGTGCGGGGGCACCATCATCGAAGGCAGGCGGGGCTTTGGATGCGCCAACTGGCGGCCGGAACACGGCGACTGCCACTTTGTGATCTGGAAGGAGATCGCAGGAAAGCGCCTGACACTGAAAAACGTTGAGATCCTTGTTTCGGGTAAAAAAACCCGGCCCTATACACTCAGGGATGATACCGGCGTCAAATTCATGGCAAGCCTGAGGATGGTCGAGACCGTCAGCCACGGCTTTGCCATCGAGGTTGAACCGAAAAATACGGACGGCTCAAGGCAGGGGTTCCAGATTTCCTGCTCCCGATAGGGGTTACGCCCTTCGGGCGGGCTGAGAAGCACTATCGATAGAGGAGCACTTCGTTTGAGACAAAAGGCAAGAAGCAAAAAACTTTTTAATTTTCTATCGCCCGTTTTTTTTGATAGCGTTTAAGAAATAAAACGCCATCCGTTAAAATTCGATTTGAAAACGGCCCTGATAGACATTCACACTGCCGTCTGCAACACCGACCCGGTCTTCCATATCGGCATAGATGTAATTGAGCATAAAACGAACGTTTGGATTGAGATACCAGTTCAACCCGACGGTAAAATCGCTTTCCTCTCCCCCGCTGATATTCTTATCATTCAGATCAACCGATGAATATCGAAGGGCCATTTGCCATCCGCCCCATTTATTCTGAGCCGGATGAAAATTCTGAATCGGTTTCACCATGGAATAATAACCATTTTTCCGGTTATAATTTCGATGCTCACCGGTGAAAAAATATCCCGCCTCGATATAATAACCGCTGAATTCCGGATCATCTGCGGTATTTGAATCCACAAACGAATGAATATACTCTCCCTGAAAGGATAAAGAACCTATAGCCACAGATATTTCGGGGTTGATCAAACTCACACCGTCCGCAGGTATGGCCCCCGTATCGACCAGATATGCATCCGAAATATGGGTCTCCGGACGTGTACGATACCGAACGGCCGTATTTCCTTCACTGCGGAACTGACTGCTATAGGAAAGACCCAGGTGAAGCAGCCGGCTTCCGTCATCAACATACCAGGGCAGATACGTCACCCGTGCTGTTACATTGTAATCGGAAAAATCGTTAAAACTGTCACCAAAACTATTGGCTTCCTGGAATATGCCGGCACGCCATGTCAGGTGATCGTCCAGTGCCGTATTGCTGAACATGATCCCCATGTTATACCCCGGAACAAACAGATTCTGAAGACTCCGTTCCATAAAAAGGATATATTTGTCACTCGTCTGATAATTCAGAGAAAACGGTTCCTTGAGATGACCGACCTTGACATTACCGACAACGGGTATGTGTTTCAGACCGATAAACACGTCATAAAAATCCGCGTCCCCGCCGGCAAAATCATACTGGGCCTTGAACTCGACCGCATCATACAGGGAACCTGAAACAAACAACCGCGCCCGACGGAACTCGGTTCCAAAACCTTCTATGTCCGGCGATTGAAAATCATTTTCAATCGTATCATCCGGCCCATAGACCGCCCAGTCGGCCTCAATCCTGCCTCCAATCCTGAGTTGTATCTGTTTATCCCTCGTATCCAGACGAAGTCCATCCTTCCAGTAGGCTCTGAAATCGGTCTCCTCCCCCTTTGTTGCCTTTTTTTCGGCCTCCGCCTTTTGCTTCAACTCCTTATATTCCTGGTCGGTAATCTGTTCCCTGTCTCTCAATATATCCAGGATTTCTTCGGAAACGTTTTTTTCCTGTGCCAAAACCAGCCCGGCCCCGCAACTGATCCAAACCATGACCAAAACCAAAAGTATCTTTCTGGCTGACGACAACGCTCCAAATAGTTTGAAACTTTTGAGGTACCGGCATATCTTCATCATATTTTCCCCTCTTCTGGACAAGGTTTATAAAAAATATAAAAAATCCGAATACTTCCCGGCATCCAAAAAGCGATTGCAAAGATCCCCATCCTCAGTCCGCCCGCAGGGCGCTGATTTATTTTGTATCTCTGTAAATCAAGGTTCCCACATGTTCGCCGTTCAAAGCACGGGTGATATTGCCGGGCTCCATGCCGTTGATAACCTGAACCTTTTCGATGACTTCACTGTTCTCGATGATATCCAGGCACGGGCGTTCGATGATCAGGTCGTCGAGCCCCCTTGCCTTTAATTCACCGACACTGATTTTCGGTATGAATTCAGCTTCCGGATTCTTCTTGGGATCATCGGTATAAAGCCCCTTCTCATCCTTGACAAACAAAATGGTTCCGGCTCCGATCAGGTCCGCCAGCAGCACCAGACCCACGTCTGTCCTGTGAACCGGAATGCGTCCCTTTGCCGGTCTGATGGCAAAAAAATCGTACGGCGGCATGCCGTGGGTTACCGGAATAATGCCCTGAACAAAATAGGTCGGAAGCTTCACGATATCATCATGCGATATCTTTATGCCTCCCCAGGGGGACAGAAGCGTGGCCAGCATCAGGGCATTCTGTTCGGAAATCGCGCTTCCGAACTTGGCGATAATTCCGGTCGGCATTCCCATTTCCAGGCCGATGGTGTAAATATGACGGCTTCGGGTGCCGCCGCCTGCGACAAGCAGCATTTTATGCGCGTCCCGGTTGGCAACAATTTCCTTGATAATCCCGGGAAGCGCCTTGATGCCCCGGTCACAGATGGACTGCCCGCCGATTTTTATCAGACAGACATCCGGAAACAGTTTCTGTTGCGGCGCTATATCCAGATTTTCAATAAAGGATGTGCTGACAAGACTTTGGCCCATCAGCTTGCTTTTGACATGTAATCGTTTTCCGTCCTTCTCCCTTACCAGCGACATGAAACGATGCCTCCTCTGTTATTCCCGTATTCCAAAATCCTGCCCGCCTGCGGGCAGGAAACCCGCAAGCGGGTAATTTTGACTCCGTCGTCAACCTTCCCCTTCTTCCCCCTGCGAATGTTTGGAACCCCTGGGAAGCTTTACAATATCGGCTTCCAGCTCTTCGGCCAGAAAATCGAGTTCGCTCTTACGAAAATGATCGGCATAGACTTTCAAATTCAAGTCCGATACGGCAGCGATTCGATAACTGGGGTTTCTCTCACCTTCTTTGCTCCGCAACCTTTCCCGATAAAATATTTTTCCCGGCATGCTCTCCTCACCTCCTTTCATATTTCAGGCGCTTAATTCTTTTCGTAATTTCTATGGTAAGAAATGATCGTTATAATACCCGTTATTGTCCGGCCGGCGATTGCCCGCCGATGACCTCAACGCCATAATCAAGACATGTGACATAGACCTGCCGGCCGATGCCGATACCGCGTTTATCGTATTCCTTTCTTTTCATTAAGACGCTCAGGGGTATCCCGATATCGACCAGCATACGGACCCAGTTTTTTTCCTCGGTGATCTGAAAAAGCCTTCCCTTATGAGCAATGGCAGTACCGTCCGTTTCAGCAAAATCCGACACTTGAATGGATTTCGGATTGATGGAAATCTTTATGCGCCCGTGTTCATGCGTCTGAACGGGGATCAATACCTTATTTTGGACCCGGCAAAAACGTTTTCCCTCCACGTCAATCACGTCTCCGCTGAAAACGTTTTCAAAGATGGAATCACTGGTGCGCCCCTCGAAAAGAAACAGGGTCTCATCCGCCAGTTTCAACGCCTGCATGGGATTATGGGTACACACGATCACCGAAATATCTTTTTCTTGCTGAATATCGAGAATAATATTTTCTATGGCTATCTGGCTTTCCACATCCACACTGGCGGTAGGTTCATCAAACATGATGACCTTTGGAGCGCAGGCAAGTGCCCTGGCAATAGCGACGCGCTGTGTTTCGCCTCCGGAAAGGTGCGGCGCATCGGCTTTGGCAAAACCGCGCATTCCAACCAGATCCAGAGATTCTTCAACGATTTTTCTTCGTCGGATTTTCGGGATATTTCGCATCTTCAGGCCGAATTCGACGTTTTTATAGACCGAGGTGCTGAAAAGGATAGGATGCTGATGCAGAAGCACCACCTCCTTACGCAACGGTTGCAGGGCTTTTTCTGCAAACTGAACCGGGCGGTCATTGTAAAAAAGCGTTCCGGATGTCGGCGTAGAGATAAAACTCAGGATATGAAGAAGCGTTGTTTTTCCGGAGCCGTTCGGCCCCATCAATGCATAGATTTTGCGTTCCAGAACAGACAATTCCGACACGTCGAGCACGGTTCGTCCATTATAGATTTTTTTCAGATTTCTTGCGGAATACAGCATCAGACCGTTGTCCTGCCCTGAAAATGATTCAACAAAATATTCATGATCAGGCTGATACTCATCAGAATCATGCCCAGAGCAACCGCAAGGACAAATTCTCCCTTGTCGTATTCCAGAGCCATAGCCGTTGTCATCGTCCGGGTAAATCCTCTGGCATTGCCGCCAAGCATCATGCTGATCCCTATCTCCGATATCACCCGGCCAAATGCAGCCACTACGGCGGCAATGATTCCGAAACGGGCCTCCCTCAATATGACCAGTGAGGTATGAAATCTGTCTGCCCCCAGCGTCATTGCCGTCACCCGGTATCGTTTATCGATCCGGCTGATGGCCGATATCGTAAATATGGAAACAATCGGGATAATCAGTATGACCTGACCGATGATAATGGCCCGCTGGGTATACAGCAGGTCAAAAACACCGAATATTCCCCGCCGGGATATAAAAACATATACAAAAAGTCCGATGACCACCGTCGGAAGGGCCAGGAGGGTATTGAGCAGCGTGATCACGACTCTTTTGGCCCTGAACCGGGTAATTGCAACGATAAACCCCAATGGTATCCCGACACAGGCGGCGATTAAAGTCGACGATGTACTCACCTTCAAAGATACCATGACCACGTTGAAAAGATCCGGGTCCAATGCCCTGATAAGAATCAATGCGGACAAAAAGCTGTCGATAAAAAAATCCATCGTCTGCCTCTGCAAATACGCCCCGTTTACAGGAAAGAGGGTTGGATACCGTTTAAAAATCAATCAATTTAGCGGCGAGCTTACCCCCACAACGCGAGTTATTTTTTAGAGGCCTTTAATTTCAAGGGATTCTGCCGTTAAGCCCTATGGCATTTAATTGAATAAAAACAGTATATTAATTTTGAAGTATCTTTGTAGGGTTACGCGAATTAATTTTAAAAAATACAAACCGGAAGGCAGGAAATCTTTTTTTAATTAAATTTCAGACGGATGGCGAAATCTCGCTGGGAGCAGCGCGTTCAAAGGTATCAAACCGAATTGATTTTGGAATGGTTCTGAATGATTAAGCATCTGGGAATTGAAGCATTAAATTCGTCAGTTTTTAAAAATATGACATCATAAACGCACCGATGTCAAGCTTTTAAGAATTGAATAAATAAAAATATGCATAAGGGCTCAGGCCCATGCTTGAATTTTATTATATAAATACAGATTGTTACTTATCTTTTAGCCTGATTGTGAACGAATTTGCCCCACCCTGCTGGAAGCCGCCCATATATGTTCTTTCAAGTTAATATTGGTCATTATAGGTTTATAATTTTGGGCATTTAAATTTATATTTGACAAGAAAAAAGCTATATGGTTGTTATCCGATGAATACAGGAAGAATTGCCTTCCCAGTCCGACCCATTCTGATTCAAGCAGAACCTTATTTACCCTTTCAATAATTATCAGGAGAAAACACCCATGAAATTTTTATTGACCCTTATTTCTATCCTTTTTTTTACAGGAAACTGTTTTTCTGCGGATCTGGTAATATTTTCCGGCGCCGGTCTCATTAAACCCCTGGAGGAATTTAAACAGAATTTTGAACAGTCCAAACACATCAAAATCAGCGTCCACTATGGTGGTTCCGGAGAAATTTTCGGTCAGCTGGCCGCCGGCCAGCCTGCAGATGTTTTTATTCCGGGAGCGGAAAAATATACACAGGATGCCCTCAAAAACGGCTGGGTCATCGAGGAAACCATTCACCGGCTGGTCGATCATATTCCGGTCATTGCAACCCCGGGTGGCAATCCGGCACATATCAGGGGGCTGATGGATCTGGCAAAACCCGGAGTACGGGTATCGATCGGTGATCCAAAAGCACCGGCGATCGGACGGGTGGCCAAAAAAATTATGACTCAGGCCGGCGTATTCGAAACGATCAAACCCAATATCAAGGTGCTTGCACCTACAGTCAATCAGCTGCTGATTTATGTAGCCCTGGAGCAGGTAGATGCCGCGATCATCTGGAAGGACATGACCTCATGGGCCGAAGGCAAGGGTAAAATCGACGTAATTCCCATTGAACGCCAGTACAATATCATCATGACCATTCCCACTGCGGTTTGCACCCGCACCACGAATAAACCCCTGGCCATGGCCTTTAATTCCTATCTCGCATCGGAAGACGGAAAACTTATCTGGAAAAAATGGGGTTTTGAACCTTGTACAAAATAAACTGGTTCAAATCCGTATTTATATTCCTGTCCTACGTGATCACGGCAATGCTGGTGTTGGCCATCGGCTCCCTGTTCCTGGTACCCGAGTTTAAAGATGTGCTGAACAATCTAAAGGGAGAGGAAATGCGTTTTTCGCTGCAACTCTCCCTGATCACGGGTTTTATTTCAACGCTTCTGGTCATCGTCTTTGCACTTCCCATCGGGTATGCACTGTCCCGGTTTCAGTTTATCGGCAAGGGCTTTGTCAAAACCATGATCGATCTTCCAATCGCATTTCCCGAGCTGGTATTGGGCCTGTGCCTGCTGCTTTTGTTCGGAAAGACCTTTGTCGGATCGATATGCCGGTCGATGGGTCTCGACTTTGTATTTACGCGAGAGGGAGTTGTGATGGCTCAATTTTTTACGGCCATGCCCTACGCGGCCCGAATTATAAAGTCCACCTTTGACTATATTGATCCCAGGTTAGAATTTGTTTCGCGCTCATTGGGGTATTCAGCACTGGAGAACTTTTTGAACGTATCGATCCGGCTGGCCGGAAACGGAATTCTGGCGGCTACCGTCATTTCCTTTGCCCGCTGCATCGGCACCTTCGGCACAGTGCTGATCCTGGCCGGTGGAACCTATATGGAAACCGAGGTGCTGCCCATCACCCTGTATTTGAACATATCATACGGAAACATGGGGATGGCGCTGACCAGCGGGATCGTACTGGTGATCGTTTCGTTCATCGCTATTTACATATTTGAAAAAACAGAGGCACGGCTGTGAGCTTTTTCGAAGTGACGCATCTGAGTCTGAATCTGGGTGAATTCCATTTAAAAGAAGTTGCCTTCAGGCTTGAAAAAGGTGACTACCTGACCATCATCGGGCCTACCGGCTCAGGCAAAACCCTGCTCCTGGAGAGCATCATCGGATTCTGGAAACCGGATGCGGGAAAAATATTTCTGGATAACCGTGAGATTACCGATGAACTTCCGGAAAAGCGGAACATCGGGATCGTCTATCAGGATTATGCCCTGCTGCCTCATTTTACGGTTTTTGAAAATATCGCCTATGGCTTGAAAAAAAAAACCAGAACCGGAATCACTGAAAAAGTTCACGAGATTTCGGCCACGCTGCATATCGATCACCTGCTTAACCGAAAACCGGAAACGATGTCCGGGGGAGAACAGCAGCGAACCGCCCTTGCACGGGCATTGATCGTAGAACCCAAACTGCTTCTGATGGACGAACCTTTGTCCGCACTGGACCCCCAAACGCGCAAAAATATCCGATCTCTGCTTCGGCAGGCCATATCCGAACGGAATATGACGGTAATTCATATCACCCATGATCTGGATGATGTCTGGTCTCTGGCAAATAAGGTGGCGATATTTCAAAACGGAGACCTGATTCAATTTGACTCGCAGGATGAAGTATTAAACCGACCCAGATCACAATTTGTAGCAGACTTTATCGGTGCCTCGCTTTTCAAAGGCCGGGTGGTATCAAATGACAGTGAATTGACAAAAATCGATCTGGGCGGTATCCAGCTTTACAGCGTTGACGAAGCACCTGTCGGATCGCATGTCAACATTTCAATTCGTCCGGAAAATATTTTGATATCGAAAGATATTTCCGGTTGCATTTCAGCCCGAAATGTAGTTCAAACCCTTGTGAAGGATATCATCCGTGACGGCATCACCTGCTGCGTACAGCTGGATGCCAGCGGAATCATTCTGGATGCGCTGATTACGAACAATGCCTCGGATGATTTAAACCTGCAACCCAACGACACGGTATATGCAATCATTAAAGGCAGCAATGTTCGAATCGTATCGGCCGGATAAGCCATAGCAAAACGCTGGAAGGATCTTATGCAGTTTATATTTACCCCCATCGGAATTATTCATACCCCCTTTGAGGATATCGAAGCCATGCCGATTCAGCCCTCCGGGGCCCGGGATGTCCGGGGACAGATTATCATTGATGAACAGTATACAGACGGCCTGGATGACCTGGAAGGGTTTTCCCATCTGATTCTGCTGTATGCATTCCACAAATCTAAAGGATTCAACCTGAAAGTAAAGCCCTTTATGGACACCGAACATCGCGGCGTTTTCGCCTGCCGGGCACCCAGACGCCCGAATCAAATCGGCCTGTCAGTGGTCCGCCTGCTGAAACGCCAGGGCAATATCCTGCACATCGAAGGTATCGATGTACTCACCGGAACGCCCTTGCTGGACATCAAGCCCTATGTACCTGCATTCGATTCCTTTCAGACCCAATCCATCGGATGGCTCAAAGGCAGGGATCAGCTGGCCGAAACCCTGAAAGCCGATCGACGGTTTGAAAAATAAGAACAAAGTCCGAATCAATCCTGATAGCGTTTCCGGATAGCGCAAATTTCACCCAGATTTTCCTTTGCCCTGGCAAGGAATAAAACCCATGGCCGATAAGGGCGAAGAGAAAAAAAGGTGGTCAGCAAACGGTTAAATCCGGGCTGTACGAAGCAAAAATATTTATCAGAGACGTTCGAATCGGATGTTATATGATAATCGGGATTTCGCTGTTTTTCAAAAGAAGCAATGCGCAAACCTGCAACGACAGGAAGGTCGTGAATAAATTCCGCTATCAAACAAATCTCATGAATTTGTTTATAGGCAAAACCCCCATTTAAATAGGGGAAACCCCCGTACGCCATAGAAACGGCCGCAGGGAACCGGGAGGATACACTGATAACGGGCAGGCAAAACAGACGCAGGCACAGAGGACAGAACAGAGACGTGAACCAGGGCAGACGCAGAGGACTGCCCCTGCGCGGCACAACGGATTCACTGTCTGGGCAGGCGCTGGGGCCTGCCCGGATCAGGAAGCAATTTTATGCGGGACAGATACCGATCCCGGCGCCAGGGTTAAGGGCCGGGACCCTGACGAATCAAAATCGTTTAAGGCGGATGCCATTGTCCACCATTTCGATGAGGCGGCTTTTGTACAACCCCCCGATGGTGCGTTTGAACTCCTTTTTACTCATTGAAAAGTATTTCTTGATATCTTCGGGTGAGCTTTTGTCATCACATCCGATAAATCCACCCGACCTTTTCAGCACACCTATGACTCTGGCGCTTGAGCCGGACACGGAACCATAACCGGGTTGTTTCAGGGACAGATCAATTTTTCCGTCTTCGCGGATTCTAATAATATATCCATCCCGTTTATCTCCGATTGAAAGGGGTTCGTAACTCTGGCTGCGGTACAGCAGACCAGAATATTTATTGTCGACAATAGCCATAATACCGATGGTTGTAAGTCGGTAGATCAACAGGCTGACCCTGCTGCCTCTGACAAGATCTGACGGAATTTTTTTACAATTCTGGGCGATCTTGGTTGACGCGTAAACCCGCCCGGTTTTTTTATCGAGGCAGACTTTTACGATATACTTTTTGCCGACCTTCATTTTGACCTGCTGTTCATTTTTCGGAACCAGAAGATCCTTTTCAAGCCCCCAGTCCACGAACGCGCCAAATGACACGACCGACAAAACCTCAAGATACGCAAATTCACCTGCCACTGCATATGGCTCACGGGTTGTGGCAACGACCCTGTCCTGGGAATCGGTATAGACAAAAACCCTCAGCTTATCGCCGGGTCGGGTGTTTTCCGGTACATATTTTGCCGGAAGAAGGACTTCTTCCTCCTTCGGATTAAGGTAAACCCCGAAATCAACCTCACGCTGCACAACAAGTTCATTATAACTGCCAATTTTAAGCATACATCCGTCCTGTCAAATAAACGTATAACTGCATGGTTCTGTGCATCATCGCACAGTCAATAACAAAACCGGCTCCTGCCGAAAACCACTCGCAGAAACCGGCTTTTCCGTAAAAAATGCTATCGTATCAATTTCCGACTGTTTTTGAAAGATATAATCCCATCCGACCCTTATTATCGCTTTAAATTGACTTTCACATCAAAATTATCGGGCTTGATCATAACTGCGGCCGCAATGCCACGGAGTCCGTCCCGCCCATTGCCGGCGTTTCCAGCACGATCCGGGAGATGCCGGGCCCATGAAGCTAACCCGCAAAAATTCGATACGCCTCAAACAGTTTGCGTTTCTTAACGCTTCATGACCCCGACAGCTTTTCCCCGGATCGCGCCATGTCGTGCGCCGGGAACGGACGGGACTTCGAGGCTACGCACAGCAAAATATGGCCGCGGTTATAATCAAACCCAAATTATCAATAACGGAGGACAGGGTGCGGGGGGCGGGGGCGTTCTGAAATGATTGACACGGGCTTTACGGGGAAAAACCTCTCGCATCAGTGGTCTCTCAGGGCGCTATGCAAAAACAGGATGATTCTCCAGATAATGTATCTGATCTTTAATGATCCGATGGGGTGCTGTCCGGAGCATATCCTCCAGTCGCCCGACCATTGCCTGCCTGGTGAACGCCACCCCTTTGAGGCATTCACCCATAGCGGTAATAATATCCGGTTCCAGCGAATCGGAAAACAGCGTGACGGATTGGACATGCCCCAGGTGGACATCAAGCAAAAATTCAACTTCTCCCCACTCAAACCGGTTACCGAAACGAACGTTAAAATCCGGTGTCGCTCCGTAGCGCCATGCATCTGAAACGTATTTTTGATAAACCCGGTCGATGCTTTCCCGTTTCAGGCCCACCGTCTCTTCCACCGGCAAGGCTTTCTGCCCGTATTCACGGTCAAAAGCCTCCAGAAGCGTCTCCTTTATTTTATCTATCGTCAGCGTTGCGTTGAGCGCTTTCAGGTTCAGCACGCGGGAGCGGACTGAACCAATGCCCTTTGAAGCCAGCTTTTCAGGAGATACGCTTAGAAAGCGTGGAACTTTTTCAAGATCCGCATCAACCAGAATGGTGCCATGATGCAGTGCGGTCTGGGTTCGAAAATAAAATGCGTTGCCGGAAAATTTGCAGCCATTGACAAGTATATCATTTCTGCCGGTACAGACCGCAGGGATCCCCAGTCGGTTGACGGCCCCGGCGACCATGTCCAGCTGACGCTGCTGATCATACAGGGCTTTATCCATTGCAAAGGTAAAATTCAGGTTGCCCAGATCGTGATACACCGCGCCGCCCCCGGACAGACGCCGGGCCAATCGGCCGCCACTGCTTTCCAGAAGCCTTACCCGACATTCCTGCCATGGATTCTGGTTGCGGCCGATAACCACGGTATGATCGTTTTGCCAAAGGTAAAAAATGATCTGGCCGGGCTGAACCTGATCGAGCAACGCCTCTTCCAGACTCAGATTCATGAACGGATCAAATTGTTCAGACACGATCCGGAAAGTCTTGATAACCGGCATCGGGTTCTCCTATTCCTTTGAGTCATCGATCGCCTCATCGGCTGGAATCCCCTGCTCACTCCACCCTTTGAGTTTATAATAATCGCGGACCAGACAAGTCACCTCATCTTCGCTGATCTGCCGATCTTTTTCAATGGCCTCTTTGACCAGTCTGGAGGGCAGGCGGTCGTCTTCCGGCCGCAGTCCTTCCCGCAGGTTGAACCGACGCGCGCTTTCGGTTACCCGGGAGGCCAGCTGTTTGAGGGCATCCGCTTTTCCATCGATCGCTTCGGGCGGAATCATCATACCGGAAAGTTCAGCCTTGTAGAACGTGCTGCGCAGATGGCATGCACCGCGATCGCTGACCGCATAGCCCAGCGCCATTCCCTTGAGCACTCGTGGATCATATCCGGAGGGTTCCAGGCCACATGGACAGCCAGGTCTTCAAGATCCAACTGTTTTGCGGCATGCCGGATTCCTTCCGCCAGAATCGCTCCGGTTCCCTCGCGGCGAATAATTTTCATCAGCATATCGGCCACCTGATCCGGCTGGCCGTAATCGATTGCATCCGGTATACGCCCTCTCCGGGCGGCTTCAATGGCAAGGCCTACCAAATTTCCGGCGGACATCGTATCAATGCCGTAGCGATCGCACAGATCATTCAGATAAATAATTTCTTCGATCTGATTGATCATGCACAGACCACCGAAGGCATAAAGGGTCTCGTATTCCGGACCGTCAATGGATAGACCGGCGTGGCGTCCTGTCTGACCTCAACATGTTTGCCGCACGCCAGAAAGCACGTAAGGCAGGCATTCGGCTTGGGATTGCAGTGTTCCTTGATGCTGGCGGCCAAAATTTTCTCCCAATCCTCATAACCCTACAACGTTACTTACCATATTACTATCTTAATAGTCATAGCTTTGTCTGTCATACTACGAAACAACCACTTAACGTAGGAGGCACGCCATCATTGATTCTGTTTCCGACGGCATCATTGCGGTCGAGGAGGATTTAACCGTATCCAGAATAAATCGATTGGGCGCGGAAATGCTGGGACTGGATCCAAAAGAAGCGATTGAACGCCCATTGGAAAGGGTGATCCACACGGAACAAATGATTCTTAATTCCCTGAAAAACAAAAATTTTTTTAAATCGGAAAGTCAATTTCAAATAAAAGTGGCGGGGCAGGCGCCATATACACACTTAAATGGGCCAGCCAGACGACAAACTTGCGGATGTCCGAAACCTCGTCCTTGCCGCTCCCCTCCTTCTTCGGGTCCTCCACCGTGTTGCCCATAAAAGCCAGAAGCGGTTTATCGAAAAAACGTCCCGCAAACGGCAGTTCCCCTGCTCCCTTCGCCGGATTCACCGAAAGATGTTCGTAGGCGGTCAGTTTTCCCCGGTTGTCTACGGACTTCCTTGATCAATGCGGGATAAACGGCAGCAGGGCGCGTTTCTTTTTTCCCTCTCGCTCGCGCTTCGCTTGAGCGTACCGCCGGATTTTGGCCCTCGACCCAACCTCCGGGCAATCATGGTGCCGGATGTATGAATGACAAACTACCTGGATTTTTCCTGGTTAATGGGGACAGATAAAGCGCCGGTGTCTATCGCTGAATGCTGAGGCTTGTTTTTCTTGCACAAGAGTCGCAAAAAAGCAACTATGGCAGTTAACACCATCGCAGGAATGAGTCTCTGCAAATATATCCTCGGGTGTCTGAAATAAAAAACTGTTTGATATCATTTAAAAAACCACTGCTAAAAATCTTTTTTTTAATTCCGGCATATAAGTTGCATCTCTATTTACAAATAGAGATCAAACCTTAATAAACGAGACTTGTACGTTATTACAAAAAATGATTTACCACATCTGACTGCATTTTATGCTGTAATTCAGCCGGTCGCGCGAATCATCAAAGGATTTTATCATGAAACGGACATATAAATATTTATTCGGCCCCGTGCCGTCGAGACGGTTCAAACGATCATTAGGGGTTGACCTGACCCCGTTTAAAACCTGCAGTTTAGACTGCATTTTTTGTCAACTGGGACGAACCCCGGAAAAAACGATACTCCGTAAAGAATATGTTCCCATAGACGAGGTAATTTCGGAGCTGGAGCAGTGGCTGGCCGTTGACGGACAGGCAGATTACATTACCCTTTCGGGTTCGGGTGAACCCACGCTTCACTCACGTTTCGGAGAGGTGCTGCAATATGTGCGTCAGCACAGCGACATTCCGTCCGTACTGTTAACCAATTCGACGATGTTAAGTCAGCCCGAGGTTCGGGAAGCGGCCTGCGGCGCAGATATCGTAAAGATGTCCCTGAGCGCCTGGGATCAGGCGTCATTTGAGTGGGTCAACCGCCCTCATTCCCAATTGCAATTTGACCGGTTAATTCAGGGACAGATTGATTTCCGCGCTCAGTTCAAGGGAAAAGTGTGGATGGAGGTCTTCCTTCTGGAGGCAATCAACGCCACGCCGGACAACGTTCGGAAAATTGCACGGCTGGCAAAAAAAATCGGCCCGGACCGCATTCAGCTGAACACGGCGATTCGTCCGCCCGCCGAGGATTTTGCATCGCCTGTACACACAGAGCAGATGAATGAGCTGGCCCGGTTGTTCGATCCGGTCGCTGAAGTGATTGCCGAATATAAAACCGATTGTTTAACCTCGATAGCGGCCAATCAGGACAGAATTTTCTCCATGCTTCAACGCCGGCCGTGTACGGCTAAGGAAATTACCGAGGTATTCGGCATGCACATAAATGAGGTGTCTAAATATCTGGGTAACCTGGTGCGGACAAATCAAGTCCGGACTGAACGAAAAAAAACAAACATATATTATACCGCATGTTAAAAAATTACGGGGGGGGGTTCGCGTGACAACTATTCAAGAAAAAATACCGGATACGGCCAAGGAAAAACAAAAGCAGGAACAAATTCAACTGACCCATCGGATGAGCCGGATCAAACATAAAATACTGATTCTTTCCGGAAAAGGCGGGGTGGGCAAAAGCACTGCCTCCGCAAATCTGGCGTTTGCACTGCATGAGGCCGGAAAACGTGTCGGGTTACTCGACGTGGATGTCCACGGCCCCAGTATTCCCACGATGCTGAATCTGATTGGTCACCATGTAACGGTTGAAGGCGACGCTATGGTACCGGTGGAGGTGGCCCCGGATTTCAAAGTCATGTCGATCGGATTTTTGCTGGAGAATCAGGACCAGGCCGTTATCATTCGGGGTCCCATGAAATATCACACGATTCGTCAATTCCTGAAAGATGTCCTGTGGGGGGAACTTGACTATCTGATCATTGATTCTCCTCCGGGAACCGGTGACGAACCGTTAACGGTAGTCCAATCCATCGAAAACGCTGACGGCGCCGTGATCGTAACAACGCCTCAGAAGGTTGCCATAACGGATGTCCGAAAATCTATCACCTTCTGCCGTACATTGAATCTTCCCATAATCGGCGTTCTGGAAAATATGAGCGGATTCGTATGTCCATACTGCGCAAAGCAGGTGAACGTATTCAATTCCGGCGGTGGCCGACAGATGGCTGAAGAATTTAATATACCGTTTCTCGGACAAATTCCGTTGGATCCTCTGATCGTCGAATCCGGGGATTGCGGTCTTCCGTTTACCAAAGCCTATCCGGATTCGCCCACAGCATATGCATTTAGAAAGGCAATTGAGCCGATTCTGAAACTGGACGAAGCGGAAAAATAGAAGGGAAGACAAATTTTCTCTTTCCTTGATTCTGCAGCAGGTACAGCACGCATGCGACAGCCTTGGACTCAATGCGTCTCATTTTTGCAACCCTGTTATTGGCCGGAATCTGAATTTCTTGAGAAAATATCATTAATAACTGTCTGAGAATAATGTAAATTATTTTCATTTGAATTTTCTTCTTTGACATATGTTTTGTTTTATTGATGTTAAGGGGATTGTACGGGAATGAAAACAGCCCTGACCATATGGGAAAATCGAATATCACCGGTATTTGATTCCGCGCAAACTTTTTTGATCGTCGACATTCAGAACGGAAACGTTGTCGATCGTTATCACGAAATAATCGCTTACGATTCACCGGTTTTTAAAGTTGTAAAACTTCATGAGCTGGAGATCGAGATGTTGATTTGCGGGGCAATATCACGGGAGCCTGCCAATTTAATCGATGCGTACGGTATTCAAATAATTCCCTTTATTTCCGGTGACTTCAATCAGATATTGAACGCGTATCTGAAGGGCAGCTTATTAAATGAGTCCAGATACAGAATGCCCGGATGCGGATCGAGACGGCGAAGGCGTCTTCGCTCGGGGCCGCCGATGCATAATTGCCATCGGCGTAGCGAATTTTAACCATTGGATTTTGTGAAATATTCTCTGAGCCTGATAATAAGAGTCAGGGGTCAGCATTGTGCTGATTGATTGTTTTTTGAGAATATAAACCGTTTTGAATAAATAACAGACAGGAGGTAAGAATTATGCCAAGAGGAGATGGAACAGGACCTTCAGGGCAGGGACCACGCACTGGAAGGGGGCTTGGTAAATGTGGAAGAAAATCTGGCCAAAACCAGAACCAGGGAACGGGCCAGAAAGTCATTCCGAATGAACAAAATCCCGTTGGAACCGGGAGAGGCCAGGGCGGCGGCCAGGGCGGCGGCCAGGGCGGCGGCCAGGGCGGCGGCCAGGGCGGCGGCCAGGGCGGCGGCCAGGGCGGCGGCCAGGGTAGAGGTAGAAATTAACAATAATATCAAGGAGGTGAATTATGCCAGGTGGAGATAGAACAGGTCCTGCAGGTATGGGGCCCATGACGGGAAGAGGTTTTGGCGTTTGTGCCGGCAATGCCGATCCTGGATATGCAAATCCCGGTTACGGTAGAGGTTTCGGTTACGGCCGGGGCCTCGGTTACGGCCGGGGTTTCTGCGGTGGTCGGGGTTTTGGAGGCGGCCAGGGAGGAAGATGGAGAGCCCCTTTCCCCGGATACGGATACGGCGGG
Organism: Desulfobacterales bacterium; assembly: GCA_028704555.1. Taxonomy (NCBI): domain Bacteria; kingdom Pseudomonadati; phylum Thermodesulfobacteriota; class Desulfobacteria; order Desulfobacterales; species Desulfobacterales bacterium. The sequence continues at coordinate 40,335 of JAQWFD010000003.1, read as the reverse complement.
CCCTATGAAGCAGCGTATGCCGCAGATATGCCGACAACACCCCGGGAAACCGAGGCACTCAAAGCCCAGGCGTCTTATCTGGAGAAAATGTTGGAAAAGATTACAAACCGAATCGCCGAGCTTGAAAAGGCCGGTAAAGAATAATTTACCAGCGCTATAAGAAAAGAAAAACCCGCCGAGTCATCCCGGAACAACAGAAATCCGGGTGCCTGCGGGTTTTTCTTTTTTTGCTGTCTGCCTTTCAGTGGGCACGATTCGAAAAAAGCCCTTGCATGACAAAGGTTGAAGGAGATTCATATGAAGAAACGTCAACGGTATGGATGGCTTGGGTGGAAAATCCCCATTTTTGATCTGAATGATCCGGATTATTGCGAATACGGATGCCCGATCTGCACCCGGGCCCGTAAAGGCAACGGGTTTGCCGGGTTTCTCCAGAAAATCGAATTAAAACTGACATCCGGCGGCTGCTGCTGGGGAAAAGCCAGACAGAAAAAATACGGCGTCCGACCGGATGTCCAGAGGGCAGAAGTCAGAGATCAGAAGTCTGAGGACTGAGGACTGAGGACTGAGGACTGAGGACTGAGGACTCACAACTCACAACTGGCCTCAGACAAGCTGTGCGGCCACTTCGACTCCCAGTGGGTTTGCTTTTTCCAGAGATGTTTCCTGCTCACGGACTTTTGTGGCTGCGGAGTCCCGCGACAACATGGCCGAAATTATGATCAAGCCCCAATTATGAATGGAACGGCGACACTGCATCCCGTTTGCACTGGTCACACAGATACAGGGCATCTGCTGAGGAATCAAAACCTTTTTCCCTGAGCCGCTGCTCTATTTTCAACAACAGGGTTCGATTGGCGATCAAACGGCCACACTTTCGGCAATTGACGCGCCCGTCTTCGGCCTTGCATATGGTTTTTCGGTTCATGATCTGAGACAGATTGACATATCGGCGCAGACGGATCAACTGCTCCGGGCACTTGTGCACACACGTCCGGCAACCGACACAGTCGGCCGGAGTAAAAACCAGTCGCCGGGTTTCACCGTCTTCAATGCGCAACGCCTGGGTAGGGCAGTTCCTGGCACAGGAACCGCACACCATGCAGCGGTTTTCATCGGTAACGACATCAAAAAACGGAAGCGGCAAATCATCTGCAATCAGATTCTCGGTATCGTTGCAGTCTGCCAGACGAGTGAGTAAAACAGAGATGTCGCGAGGAACCGGATGATCGATTTTCACCGGATCCGGAACATCCCTCTCCGAATCCGGGGCAAAGACGATATCCTCCGGCTTCAGATCTTCCGGATTCCAAGCAAAACTTTCAATCGTTAAATCTGTTTTCATCAGCGCCGTCAGCCGCCTTGAGCCATCGAGCACCGCCTGCCATCGATCGACAGCCGCGCGGTTGATGCATTGAAGATTCGGGCAGATGCAGCTGACAGCCCGGATACCGCAGTATCGGGCCATCAGCAGCTGTATATGCGACACGGCGGCAATACAGGGTACCCTGACGACATGTGGTTGATCATGTTTTTCCTTTTTCCCGCGCATCCATTCCCGGATGGCCGATGCGCCGGATTCACACGTAATGATCAGCCGTGACGATTTCAAAGCGCATTCGGATTCGATCAATGATGAAAAAAAGGCGTCCCATGGATCGGATTTGAATGAAACAGCCCCACACGGACATATGGCCTCACATAATCCGCATTCCCTGCAACAGCTTGCGAACACCTGTATTTTTCCGTCATGGAACCCTAAGGCATCAAACGGACATTGTTCCTGACATAACCGGCAATCGCTTTTCCCGGCAATGCATCTGTCCGTATCGATAACCGGCGGATCATTATACGCCGTCGGCTGAATTAATTTTCGAAAAAACTGCCTTCGGCTCAACGATTTTTGAGGCGGTTCGTTTTTCGTGCTGTTATTTTTCCTGAAAAAGTCCATCAAGATACTTCAAATCCTCAGAAACAAAGGTTTGGGTGATGGATGACAACCGCTTATAAACATCCAATTGCGCGTGAGACGCCAGACAGTCACAAAATCCGGGCACCCAGGTGATCAGGTGATGGGTCGAGAACTCCCTCTGAGCCGTCAGAAAGGTTTCCACATCTTCTTCAAGGCCCGCTTCCATGGCCTGTGCTTCCTTGTGCGATAAAAAATGCATAAACTCCAATTCAATAGAGAGATGGTCCGGAGGGCCCGAGACGCCATCCGACATGCCGAGTCCGAAATGGCTGTAGCATTCTTCTAACAGCAGCTGCAGTTTTGCCGGATTTTCCCCTTCCGATTTTATATGAGATGATTCATATATTCCGCATTTCGGCCGGTAATCGAACAGCCGGACATACTCCACCTGACAGTCTTCAAGAAGCGGCGCCCCGAGAGCGGACAGGAATCCGTCCGCCGCATCGGATGAAATATATCCGGTATGAAGGGCCAGGTTGTCCAGAATATCCTTCACCCGGGCGGATTGATGTTGAATCTCCATGCGTTTTTCGTTTTCCGGATAAAGATAACATTCCGATAAAAGGCAATACACATCACTTCTGAGGTATGGATTAATAATTTTCAAAATATGATCTCCTCCCGGCCGTACCGGTTTGAAAATGAGGGCCTTCGCTGTTTTTTGCCTCTGGCCCGAATGATCATCCTGACATTTTATGAAACAGACGGATTAAAATTACTTTTCTTCAAGCCTTTATTTTTCCCGCCTCACCTGCTTCAAGGAAAATGAAACACAGATGAGGCGGGGTTTCAACTTTTCACGGGCTTTTCTTCATATCAGACGTATTTATAACGGTACGGCGTTGATATCCGCATAGGCATAATACACCTTGGGTCTGGTTCCAAAGTGACTGGCCAGGGGCTTGGCGTTCGTACGTTTAATGTCCTTTGAGATGTCACTGTTCGGATCATCCAGATCGCCGACCATCATGGCATGGCCGATACAGCGTTCGGCACACCACGGCAGCTTGCCTTCTGCGATTCTGTCCGCACACAGGTCGCAGGCATCCACCGTACCGGTTTCTTCGTTCAGGTATCGGGCATTGTACGGGCAGGCCTCCACACAGGCCTCGCAGCCGATACATTTGGCCGGATCAAAAGAGATAAGTCCTTCTTTTGTCCGGAAAATGGCGTTTTCCGGACAGACTTCCATGCAGGCCGGATTGTCACACTGCATGCAGTGATACGGGAGGAAGTGACGTTTCACTTCGGGATATTTTCCGACTTCGGGCTCCACAAACTTCAGCCGGGCATATCGTTTTCCGCTTTCGAACTGATTGGGAATGTCGTGCATGACTTTGCATACCACATAACATGTCCTGCAGCGCACGCATTTATTCAGATCGATCAACATACCATATCTAGCCATATTATCAGCCTCCAATCTTTCTAACCTTGATGATACTGTAATTTTTACCGCAACCGCCGGCGTAGGGTTCAACACTCAGCGGTATAAATGCGCTGTGAAGGATACCGTCCCTGACTTTAGGCAACATCAACTTTGAATTATGGCCGGTAGCAAAATACGTCCATGCCGCATCCGGGTGCAACCCTTCGCTGATATGAAGCCGGATGGTCTGTTTGTACCCAAGGGGCGATTCGTCCACGACGCACGGATCTTCGGCTTTTGTCGGCCCGATGCATTTGATTTCCAGAAGATCGCCTTCCTTGAAGCCCAGCGTTGCTGCCCGGCTCGGATTCATATACAAAGGCGTGTACGGGTTGCCGCCTTCAATATCATCTTCCATGAGATAGCGGTTGTTCTGGGTGGCGTTTTTCTGGTGCCAGCTGGCTTTTCCGCAGACCATGTAAAATTCATCGGCCGTTTGGGGGGTAGCGATGGGAATATAAACAGGCAGCGGATTCACATAAATGTTCTGATGCCATTTAGACGCAGGATGGTGAAAGCACTCCTCGGACAATTCATTGGAATATATCTCGAAACGGCCACTGCGTGTTTCAATGGATTTAAACAGCACATCGTAGGACAGGGGATATGTTTTAACGTACGGTCCCTTTTCCACCAGCTGCTTTGCGGTCAGCGGAACCTTGGCCTTTTTAAGCATTCGGTCCCACCACTCGTATTGATGATCCAGATTTTCGAAATAGGGACCCAGCCCCATTTTTTTACCCACTTCCGTCATAAACCAGCTGACCGGTTTGGAATCCCCCTGAGGAGGAATGGCTGCCGATCGCATAAACGTCATGGCATGCTCTTTTCCGTCCTGTGCCAGCGGCGTAAACGAATACAAATGATTCCGTTCCACATAGGATGCCTCGGGAATCACGTAATCGGCCAGTTCGACAAATTCCTTGGGCAGCTGCTCACCCACCACGATCAGCTCCAGCTTATGGAGACACTCGTAAACCAGAGAGGTATCCACCTGGGTAATGGCGGAATTTTCAGCGGTCGAAAACAGTGCTTTGACCTTCCCTTCCTTCATGGCATCAAAATGTTCCCATGGAAGCGCCACGGTAGCCGGATGAAATTCCTTGGGCGTGGTGTAGCAGGGTTTTTTATCTATCGACTCTATGGATACCTGATTGCCCCACGCCGCCGGCACCGTCTTCAGGCCGGGTCTGGGGTATGCCGGCACCTCGGGAGGCTCCGGCCAACCGGTTCCGCCGCTGAATCCGTGTTTCGGAAAATAATGACCGCCCTTTGCATCCAGATTGCCCAGCAGCATGTTGATCGTGCTGTAAGCCCGCAACACCTGGAACCAGTTTGCATATCTGCCGGTGGTCAATCCGGGATACACCAGAACCGCCGGCCTGTTATTGCCCAGACGACGGGCAATATCGACTATTTTCTGCGCAGGATAGGGAATCGCGCATATCCGTATCACTTCTTCGGGAGTGTAGGGCGCCGCCTCTTCGGCATACAGCTGGAACGCCGTCTTGCATGTCACGCCGTTGACCTCGAACTGCCTGCCCAGTCCAAGCGTAAACCCTTTGGCGGCATGATCGGCCTTTCCCATAGGCCTCGCCGTACCGGACGGCTCATGCCAGGCCAGATATCCGCCGCTGGCATCTTTCATTGCCTGTCCGTTATCTACCCGGATCAGTTGAGGCGCATTGGTATATTTTAAAAGAAAATCCTTATCGATCAAATTTTCCTTGATCAATATATTGGCAAGGCCCAGGGCGAATGCGGCATCGGTACCCGGTCTCAACGGCACCCATTCATCGGCCATGGCAGAGCTGTCGGCCAGCTTGGGATCGACGACGGTGACTTTCATTCCGTTTTCTCTTGCTTTCAGATACAGCGGATAAAATGCCGATGCACCCATGGCCGTCCCCGGAGTAAACGAATTTCCGGGATAGTTCTGCCCGGCGATCAGCGCATATTTACAATGGGTATAATCCGCAGCCCCCATCATTACTGCCCCGGCATGATGCTTACCAAATGATATGTTTTTCTCCGCCGCATTATCTCCAAAACAAATCTGCCCGTGCATGTACGAGATATTTGCACCGGTGATCCGGGACCAGTAATGCAGAAAATACATATTGTCCGTCTGAACCGGACACCCCCACCAGATCTCAAACCATTCGGGATGTCCGGCATCCCGGTATTGATTGAGCGTTTTGGCCAGAGCGCTGGTCACTTCATCCCACGAGCACCTGACAAACTTTGCATCTCCCCGCTTGCCGACACGTTTCAACGGATGCAGAATTCTATCCGGTGCGTACACACGGCCCCAGATTCCGGCATAGGCTTTGGCGCACACATTGCCTTGCCAGGGCATGATATCCTCTCCCCTGACATCGACAATCTTTCCATTTTTAACCTTGGCCTGCATCGGGCACATGAGGCACATTGCACATGCCGTGTGTTTCCATTCTTCCCGGTCCTGTTCTTTTTCTTTGGACTTCAGGCCGGAGAGTTTTAAATTGCCACAGCCATAAGTTGCCGCGACCACTCCGCCCAGAGCGCCCCCGCTCAATTTCAAAAAATTTCTACGCGTCGTTTTAAATTGTTTTTCCATTAAATACCTCTCATTCAATTTTCAATTTGCAATCGAGTTGCCCGGTGTATTCCGCGTTTTGATCATTTCAATACGCCAGACGTGTGCAATATCCAAAAAAACGATCCAGTCCATAACCGGTATGTTATGAAAAAACCGTGCCATACAGGAAATAAATATTTATCAATCTGTTTTTATTGGTTTTTTTGGCATAAAGAATAAAAACGGTGGATAACGGCAGGATGTGACTATTATGTCACGTAATCGGTTTATTGGATATAACAGGTTGTTTTTATTTGATATGAAGTTAAGTGACAGATTTGTCCCAAAACGACGCGCCCAATGCACTACGCCAGTCCGAACGCCTTTAATTTTCGATACAATGTCCGGCGATCAATGCCCAGAATTTCAGCGACACGTGATTTATGCCATCGGTACTTGTCCATAAGCTTAAAAATATATTGCTTCTCGAAATCCTGTACCGCGTTATAAAGGGGTTTGAAATCATCCGAAGCCGACTCCTGCACAACAATTTCCGAATTACATGTCCCGGAAACGCCGGTGCTGCCCCCCTGTTTCATAAAATCCATTTCCCCCAACGTCACATAACGATGAATCGCATTTTCCAGCTCCCGGACATTGCCGGGCCACCCATATGCCATCAATTGCTGAAACATGGCATCGTCTATCTTTGGTTCGTCTCCGTTGCCATGCTGCTTCATGAAATAGTCGACGAGCAGGGGGATGTCTTCCTTTCGGTCTCTCAACGGCGGTACGTGAATCGGAATGATGTTGATCCGGAAATAAAAATCTTCCCGCATGGTCCCTGCATGGACCAGATCATTCAAATTTTTATTGGTGGCCGTCACAATCCGGCAGTTTGATTGTTTCACCCGGGTATCGCCCACCGGCGTATATCCCCTTCCCTCGATCGCCCGGAGCATTTTAACCTGCATATTCAGACTCATTTCCTCCAGTTCATCGAGAAAAAGCGTACCGCCCGCGGCTGCATCCAGATACCCCGGCTTGTCTTGACCGGCGTTTGTAAACGCCCCTTTTTTATAACCAAAAAATTCACTCTCAATAATGGATTGGGGAATAGCACCGCAGTTGACCACGACAAAATTCCCGTTGCGGTATCTGCTTTGTTCGTGAACGGCTCGTGCCACCAGTTCCTTGCCGGTTCCGGATTCACCGTGTATCACCACATTGTCATCGATGTCCGCGGTTTTTAATATCAGCTCATATACCTCACGCATGGCTTTGCTCACTCCGATAATACCGCAGAATCCCCTGCCGCAGCATTCTTTGATATAGGAGCGCAGCCTTGTATTTTCTCCCTGAAGTACCTGATGCCGCTGTTTGTAGATATTTTCGATTTTTTTAAACATGGTGAAATCTGAAATATATCCGTCAATCGACAACAGATCACCGGTTTCTGAAAAAATTCCGATCCCCTGATCCCACACCCATTTTTCTTGTCCTGATGCTGTCCGGATTCGGTAATGAATCCGAAACGGTTCCTTGTTCATCAAGGCTTTAGCAATCCGCTGCCGAATACGATCCCGATCTTCAGGATGAATCAATTCGTGGTAGCCGTTTTCTTTTTCGCAAATCAGGCTGCATCGTGAATACCCGGTCAACGCAGAGCAGCCGTCGCTCATAAACGCCATTGAAAAATGCGCATCGTTGCATCGTCGATACGCCATGCCCGGCAAATTTTCCAGCAGATTCAGTTGCTGTTTAATGCTTTGACACAACGCTTTTTCGATACAGATGCGGTCGGAAATATCAATAATGGAAATAATGCTTTTACCGGTTTCCGGAATGATGGCCGCCTCCAGAACAACATGGCGGATCTCGTTTAAGCGGGTTACAATCCGGCATTCATAGGTTGGAGGAATATTCCCGCACTTTCGCCGGTTCACATGATAGCCCTTGATCTGTTCCACTTCATCGGGGTGAAGCAGAGCCGTAAACTTCATACGGTTCTGAATCTCCCGGCGATCATAACCGGTCAGCCTTTCAAAGGTTAAATTGGCCATGGAAATGGTCATGTCTTTTTCAATGATCACCGTACCCGCACCGGTTGTTTCAAAAAGGCTCTGGAATGTCCGGTTTTTGGGTTTTGCATACCCGGTTTCATTAAATTCGTTCAGAAAGGGTGCTTCTTTAACCGCGGTAAATTTTTCGCAACAGTTCATCAGTTTCCCATCGAATTCGCATTCATTTCAGATGGCCGCATGCCTGCATACGGCATTTCCGTTTCAGTCTCATTTAAGGGCAGAGTTGACAGACCGCCGGCACGACGACTGACAATTCAGTATAAGACTTACCATATGAAAATCCAGGGGGTAAATGGACAAACATCATTTTTGCTTGTACATTTCGGAAACGGCTTGACGAAATTGAGTGGGGCTTGTCGATGTCACTTTCTTGAAAAATTTGCTGAAATAGGCGGGATCTTCGAAACCCAGACGATGGCAGACCTGTTTGATGCTCAATCCGGAATACCTGATATAGCGCTTGGCTTCAAGAACCACACGCTCCTCGATCAGTTTTTTTGCCGTCATGCCGGTAACCGTCCGGCAAATCTCCGACAATCGTTTGGGAGACAGCTTCACGAGCTCTGCATACTGCTCTACCCGATAATGTTCCGTGTAGTGCTGCTCAAGGTGAGAAACAAATTCATAATAAACGTTCATGATGGTCTGTTGTTCCATCGAGCTGCTATCATATTCGGGCTCGATGCGCTCGGCTTCTATCAAAAACGCGTCCAGCAGGTCCAGAAGCATGTCTTCATGGCGATGTTGATCGGAAGATCCGGTCTCCCGCTGAATCAGAGTGATAAGCGTTGAAAAAAAAGAACACTTTGAATCCGGAATCAGTCGAAAAGGCGGCGTCCCGGGTTTAAACAACGAATAATGGAACCAGGCCATGCGATCGTCCGGCAGCTTACGAACAAAATTTTCCTGAAACCTCATCAGGTGCCCCTGGATATCATTTCGTTTCTCATAAGAATGGACCTGGTTTTTTGAAATGAAAAACAACGTATTCGGCCGGATATCATACGCTGCAAAATCCACAAAATGTTTGCCGAGGCTCCGGGTGAACCATATCACCTCATAAAAACTATGGCGATGGGGTTCGATCATCAGATTCCCAATCCGGCCATAGACGTCTGCAAGATCGGCAAAGTCAAAGCCGATCGGTCCTATTCCGCGGGACTTGAAATCAGCCGTAGATATCTCTGAAGGCTTTATCATTGCGCTCACTCCCGTTCAAAAAACCATAAAAAAATTCTTCTGTTTTTAACATACTTTTCGTTTGCCGGATAGGGCCCCGATCCCATAAATATTTTTTCAACCAAAAAACAATGCCTTCGACGCTACTTTAACCACAGAGGCTTCCAGTTTTTCAGCTGAATATTGTTTCCGCGGTTGATTCGTCCTCCCACCGCAAGAACGCGGGGGAAAAACAGGGGCATTATGTTTTATGTTTGCCAATAGCCGCCAAGCGTCGAAAAAATCGCAAAAAGATTTTTTTGTGATTTTTTGCGGCTGGTATTTTACGGAGGCGGCTGGTTTTTCTTTGCCGGGACAGGACTGGATTCCCACGGGGATGATGCAATGGCCGATGATAGAACTCATCCCAAAATTATGAATACACCGGACACGAGCAGGGGCAGGATGAAAGACCAGGCGGCGGCGATCTCTTCCATATAAAACAGGCGCATATCCGTTTGCGCGGTTACCGCATTCATGATCGGCGTAACGGCCGCCAGACAGGGGCCGGGAAAAATATTATGCCTGATCGTTTATCACAATGGACTGGAGCAGCATTCGCCCGTTGTCTTTCAGCAGGCGATCGCAATGCCGGAAAAATGTACCCGGGTACTGATTAAACCGATATGAACCGCCAGGCGTATGGCCCATAGGGCAATCATCACCGTCACCAGCACGCTTCGCCAAAAAATCCCGGCCGGTAAAGCACCAGGCGGTGACCGCACACAGAACAAACCCGGGGCCCCAGGCCCGTGTCCGCCACGTCAAATCGCTTTTCCGCAGCGCCAAAAACGAACCACAGGCTCATATATATCGCCAGCACAGCTATTTCCGTCAAAATGACGTTCAGCATGGGTGTTGTCCGATCGGATTTTAGAGATAATTTATCGCAGGGGAGGATGAACAGACATATGAAAAACCGCCAGTGATAAAGCCTTTATATATTTTGATGCATACCGGTGCTGGTGTCAAACAGAACCTTACCGATAGATTTAACCATTAAATGGAGATAAATTCTTTGATGCTTTGGATGAAATACGCCTGAATCGGACGGATCTGATTCATGACCGGATGTCCAGAGATCAGAGACCAGAGACCAGAGACCAAAGGACTGAGGACTGAGGACTGAGGACTGACCTCAGGCAAGCTGTCCGGCCAGTTCGACTCCCAGTTGGGTTGCTTTTTCCAGAGTTACTTTCTGCTCCCGGACTTTTGCTTTGTCGAATACGGCCAGGACAGGCAATTCGGCAACGATCTCATATCCCAGGGCTTCCAGGGGGAGGCGCATGGCATCAAGCGTCATTCCCATATCTTTTTTTGATTCCTGCTCACAGATCGCGGCAATGACCGCTTTTCTCCCCTGTCCGCACAACCGGCTGGACCACGAACGGGGGCGGTCATTCTGAAAATCATAAAAACAGTACATCCGGTCGATGAACGCTTTCATCCAGGCAGTCACATTGTAGTTGTGGGTAGGACATACCAACACCAGTCCCCTGGACTCGAGAATAGACGGATACAGCAGCGTCATTCCGTCATTCAATCCCGTACAGATTTTGTTTTTTCGACACTGTTCACAGCCGATGCATCCCTGAAACCCGTAATCCTTCAATTCGATGATATCGCACGTCCTGCCTGCCTGTTGGGCTCCGGTCAAAATCTGCTTCAAAATGACATAAGAATTTCCACCCTTTCGCGGGCTGCCGGAAACTCCCAGAACCCGGGGCATCGGACTTAAACCTTTTACACTTTGTTGAATCAGATCTCTGGATGTTTTCATGATGCTCCTTTTTCCATCAGAAAAATACGTTCAGATATCGCCCTTAAAATTTTCAAAAACTCATTCTAATAGCTGAAAATTATTTTCGCAAGCGATGATTTGGCCCTCTCCACTGAGTATCCAACCCCGGCAACGCTCATTCTTAAGCCTCGGATCGGTTCTGAAACAGTTGGCCCCCGTGTGTGCCTCTTGTTGAAACTGACACCGTATCCAGTAAACAATCTTCTCATCAATGTGGCAAGAGGAATTGAACGCGTTCTAAAAAAAAAGTGTGCATGATTTGGAAAAAACGCCCATGCATAGCAAAGGGTCCCCGTCTCGGGAAGCAAAGCACCGCAAAGGGACATGCAAACTATGCCTTCTTCGTAGGAGATACGATGCATCGTAGTACCCTTACAACGCAACAATTCGGCTATCCGAGATCGAAACAATTGCCTTCTTCCACGAAAAATATGAAAAAATTTCTTTGATGCCTTGGATGAGATACGGCTGAATCGGAAGAATCTGATTTATGACCTGATGCTGTTTGCGAAGGCGGAAGCATAATCTACCTGCCCCCTCTTTCTTTCTTCAGGATTGGTCCTAAATCGATTCTGAAAGACGCTTTAACGAGTACATCCCGTTGAGCCCTTTAACGGGCTTCGGCTTTTTTTCAGTCCCGGATTGAAACAGATGCTTGAAACGCTGATAATTCTCCGCAACAAACGCTTTTGTTCCAATAATTCCTGAATCTGTAAAATATCGGGTACGGTATCGGAACCTTTTTATCCTGCCTATATTAAATCCGCTATCCCGTTCTTTTTCTAAAATTTTCTTATCAATCACCTTAACAAAATTTTTATCCGTTCGATTGACAGCCCCCGCTTCATAGACATATCGTCGATAGCGTCTCAATCTCTCCCTTTCATCCGGTACCCCAAATTCAACCAGACCAAAATCAAAAGAAAGGAAACCATCCTTATTGCCCTGCTGTACATGATATCCGAGCGAATTCCAGCGATAATCTTCAGGACGACTGACGATACCGGCACGAAGAGGATTCAAATCGATATAGGCCAGACAGTTTATCAGGGTTTCGCCGTTTTCTACGATACAACTTTTAAACCGCTCTCCCCACAGGGTACCTCTTCTGTTATGCAATTTATTATAATACCTTGAAAAGCGCTGTTTGATTTCTCTTACAAATTCAGAGAGACTAGACCACTTGCTCCGATAATACGAAATTTTTTCTCTCGAAAATTCGTCATCATTCCCGTAAAAACGTTCATACCGCTCCTTTATCTCCTTATCAGAAAACCGGTTCTCAGGAATCATTCGAACTAGTACATGGAAGTGATTGCTCATTATACAAAAACCCAATATTTCAGCAAAATAAAGCAAACTGAACCGCCGGATTATATCAACCATCTGGTCTTTTTCGACATCCTGAAAAGGAAAACCGTCCAACGCCGTCCGGGACATAACATGATACACTGTCCTTTGATCAGAAACTATCATTCGAGAAGTTCTCGGCATGATACACTCCTTTCTTAAAGGATTGGCTGAACAAATATCGTTGCACTAATCCTGCAATTATATTTGCTTTGTTAAGGATAATTTGTATGAAATATTTATTTTTGATGATTGTTTATTATCTATTCATTTCAGTCATGACTGTCAAGTCATAATTTGCCTGTCCCATTTTCCATCCTTCGATGTTTCAATCCACGCCCCCGCGCGGGGGGCGACGGCACCGGGGCCGGTCATGTATGTGTATCCGGATGTTTCAATCCACGCCCCCGCGCGGGGGGCGACCGCAGCACATGCCCATTTACATTGCATGGGCAAGTTTCAATCCACGCCCCCGCGCGGGGGGCGACCAAAAAAAACCATGAACTGGTCGAAAAAAAGCTGTTTCAATCCACGCCCCCGCGCGGGGGGCGACTTAACTTGATATCCGATAATCAAGAGGATATCGATGTTTCAATCCACGCCCCCGCGCGGGGGGCGACCCTCTCACCCCCTGGCCGGCAAGATCCATGTGGGGTTTCAATCCACGCCCCCGCGCGGGGGGCGACGATAATACCGTTGATCAAATTGTTAAGGATAAAACGGTTTCAATCCACGCCCCCGCGCGGGGGGCGACCCTCAGCTTTGCGGATCGCATTGACCACGTCCTGGTTTCAATCCACGCCCCCGCGCGGGGGGCGACCCGGAATTGAGGCCGGAATTGATGCCGGGATTGTTTCAATCCACGCCCCCGCGCGGGGGGCGACCCAGATCCTGGCCGAGGAAAAGCGGCGGGATAAAGTTTCAATCCACGCCCCCGCGCGGGGGGCGACTGAAGTGACCGAATGCCGGGAGTTTCTGGATCTGTTTCAATCCACGCCCCCGCGCGGGGGGCGACAGCTGTTGGAATTGCGAACGGCAAAAGAAGCTGGTTTCAATCCACGCCCCCGCGCGGGGGGCGACATCTTTATCAACGGGAGCGGAGAGGTCGGCAAGGGTTTCAATCCACGCCCCCGCGCGGGGGGCGACATAACCGAGACGAAAAGGAGCCGCGCCTATGAAGTTTCAATCCACGCCCCCGCGCGGGGGGCGACAGAGCGCTTGACTTCCTGACGACCGATATTATCCGTTTCAATCCACGCCCCCGCGCGGGGGGCGACAGATTTTGAGTTCAAAACTTTGATTTGCAATATTGTTTCAATCCACGCCCCCGCGCGGGGGGCGACGTGGACGGGGATGGCGCAGGCCGGACGGTTATCCTGGTTTCAATCCACGCCCCCGCGCGGGGGGCGACTTAATTTGATTTATTTTAATTGATTTAATTTAAGTGTTTCAATCCACGCCCCCGCGCGGGGGGCGACCCATATCAAAAAAGTTTGTTAATTTTAGTATATCGGTTTCAATCCACGCCCCCGCGCGGGGGGCGACTCCAAATTCTGAGAATCTTCAAGCCATCGTTTCGGTTTCAATCCACGCCCCCGCGCGGGGGGCGACGCATCGGAATTAAGCTTGCAGCTACATCAAATCCGTTTCAATCCACGCCCCCGCGCGGGGGGCGACTTTGACGTTCTTTCTAATCGTACTATTTCGTTTGTTTCAATCCACGCCCCCGCGCGGGGGGCGACCTCCCGCCCCTATAATAATATTTTCTGTTGTGCTGTTTCAATCCACGCCCCCGCGCGGGGGGCGACAGCACAACGGAATAAAGCCCCGTACCATCGCACTGTTTCAATCCACGCCCCCGCGCGGGGGGCGACTGCTGTATCCTGTGCCTGTTCTTTTTCAAGCAATGTTTCAATCCACGCCCCCGCGCGGGGGGCGACTAAGCTTTCCGGCTGTGCAACGATACGGCATCGTCTGTTTCAATCCACGCCCCCGCGCGGGGGGCGACCGCTTGATGCCGAAAAAGCCTTTGAGTGGGCTTCTGTTTCAATCCACGCCCCCGCGCGGGGGGCGACTTGCAGGCTTATCGGACTCAATACTTAAAAACCTGTTTCAATCCACGCCCCCGCGCGGGGGGCGACAACGTTTGCCCAGGATATGCCTCGACAAATTTCTGTTTCAATCCACGCCCCCGCGCGGGGGGCGACTCCAGACTGATATCGGAGAGTGTATCAGGGATCTGTTTCAATCCACGCCCCCGCGCGGGGGGCGACCTCACCATCATTGAGCGGCGTTCCGTTTCGGTCGTTGTTTCAATCCACGCCCCCGCGCGGGGGGCGACATCGTGACTGTGACCGTTGCATCGGGATATGGCGGTTTCAATCCACGCCCCCGCGCGGGGGGCGACGCAGCATCTAAAACATCAACGAAACATGGTGGTGTTTCAATCCACGCCCCCGCGCGGGGGGCGACCCTGAGGGATGCCGGCAAAATAATAATCGCATGCTGGTTTCAATCCACGCCCCCGCGCGGGGGGCGACGCTAAATTGGCGTGGTCTGAGTCTCTCGGGGTGATGTTTCAATCCACGCCCCCGCGCGGGGGGCGACGGTAATCGGGTGATGTCGCCGTGGGCATTACAGCATGTTTCAATCCACGCCCCCGCGCGGGGGGCGACGCGCAGCATCTAAAACATCAACGAAACATGGTGGTGTTTCAATCCACGCCCCCGCGCGGGGGGCGACGCTAAATTGGCGTGGTCTGAGTCTCTCGGGGTGATGTTTCAATCCACGCCCCCGCGCGGGGGGCGACTACTTCTCCACAACATCCCCATCCAGATTTTCAGTTTCAATCCACGCCCCCGCGCGGGGGGCGACTATGATCCGGGCAGTGCGATGCGGGGACTTTGACGTTTCAATCCACGCCCCCGCGCGGGGGGCGACGTCTTTGAGCGGGGGGTCATATAGAGTGTTTCGCTGTTTCAATCCACGCCCCCGCGCGGGGGGCGACCAGACTGATATCGGAGAATGTTTGAGGGATCTGGTTTCAATCCACGCCCCCGCGCGGGGGGCGACTCCTTGGCGTCCGCATAGCTCGTCTGCCAGTGCCGTTTCAATCCACGCCCCCGCGCGGGGGGCGACATATCTATCGCGGGAACTATTTTCCCGCAGCATGTTTCAATCCACGCCCCCGCGCGGGGGGCGACCACCCTCGGCCAGAACGAATGGGGATCAGGATCGTTTCAATCCACGCCCCCGCGCGGGGGGCGACGACCTGAAAGCGGAGGATCGGGCATATTGGGATGTTTCAATCCACGCCCCCGCGCGGGGGGCGACCCTGTTGCCGTTTCGATTGACAGGACCGTCCCCTGTTTCAATCCACGCCCCCGCGCGGGGGGCGACGTTCGGCTCCCCTTGGGCTTGTGCCGTCTGGACCGTTTCAATCCACGCCCCCGCGCGGGGGGCGACCTTAGACGCACTTACCCTCCCAGACCCGGATATCGTTTCAATCCACGCCCCCGCGCGGGGGGCGACGAGGATTGCCGCCTCGAGTCCGGTCTTTATCAGCCGTTTCAATCCACGCCCCCGCGCGGGGGGCGACTTAACGGGGCTCGATACACACGCCGGCAAAAATGTTTCAATCCACGCCCCCGCGCGGGGGGCGACTATACCAAAACTCTATATATAGAGTAGCCGAGTTGTTTCAATCCACGCCCCCGCGCGGGGGGCGACACAAGACCCTTGATTATTATTCTGCGATGCTTCGTGTTTCAATCCACGCCCCCGCGCGGGGGGCGACTTCCGTTAATGCTGAGTTGATGTGCAATGAGGACGTTTCAATCCACGCCCCCGCGCGGGGGGCGACGCCGGATATACTGATGATATCCACTTTGACCCGAGTTTCAATCCACGCCCCCGCGCGGGGGGCGACAACCGGAGATGGTCTCAAGCCCTTCACTTGCTCATGTTTCAATCCACGCCCCCGCGCGGGGGGCGACCTGTAAATGGTCCTGAAACTTTCAAGCGCTGGATGTTTCAATCCACGCCCCCGCGCGGGGGGCGACCCAGGGACAACAGGCGCAACAGGCCGCACAGCTTGTTTCAATCCACGCCCCCGCGCGGGGGGCGACAAGCGGATTGGATCGAGTTTGTTGAGCAGGGGCAGTTTCAATCCACGCCCCCGCGCGGGGGGCGACATGTGATTCAGGATGGCATAGTGATCGACAAAGAGTTTCAATCCACGCCCCCGCGCGGGGGGCGACGATCAGGGATCTGCAATACAACGTCAAAATTGAAGTTTCAATCCACGCCCCCGCGCGGGGGGCGACGTTTCAAAAGGGGCATTGTCTGAGGGCCGAATCAAAGTTTCAATCCACGCCCCCGCGCGGGGGGCGACCCAGATGGAACAACTCGCCCAAGACATGATCAAGTTTCAATCCACGCCCCCGCGCGGGGGGCGACCTACTTCTCCACAACATCCCCATCCAGATTCTCAGTTTCAATCCACGCCCCCGCGCGGGGGGCGACAGACCGCGCAAGAGAAGGCAGCCGCCGCCCATCAGTTTCAATCCACGCCCCCGCGCGGGGGGCGACTGTTACTCTGCAACTAATTAATTTTAAAAGGACTATTCCCCATTTTCTGCGAACCGTCTTCTTTCAGCCCATAGCATATTCATTTTTCAAAAAACACTTCTCACAATCTCTTTATTTCCAACACATTCCACGCAGCGCGAATCCCCCGGGGAATTCATGCTATCTTCCGGTTCGCGAACGATCATCAGACTATCAGCGGGCCTTCCTGATCAATGGCCTCCTTGGCACCCACATGCTCAACCCGATGCTTCCAGTTAGAGCCCAAAAAATAAAATCTCAGGCTGTCTGATTTCTGGTCTATTTCACTGATAAGCCTCTGCCTCAGCATAGTCCACTGTGCAGGATCAACAATACATTCAAACACAGAGTATTGAACACGTTGTCCATAATCAAGACACGCCTTCGCCACCCTGCGCAAACGACGCTGCCCACCATCCTCGGTTGTTGCTACATCATAGCTGACAAGCACAAGCATACCCTTCTCCCCTATTTCCAGATAAATGACGGATATCCATCCAGATCCCCCCTCAGATAACGGGCCAGCAGTAAAGCTTGAGTATGGAATAATAACCCGATGGTAACTTTTTCATTAAGAAACGGATGCACAATCTCATCCTGTTTTCGTTTCTGATAGGCAACAAGAAGGGTCTTTCGTGTTTCATTGTCCATCAGAACCGCACCGGATTCAGATTTTTCGAACCCCTTTTTCTGCACCTGAGACAGATTTATAAGGGAAAGCGCCATACGATCGGCGATGAACGGCCTGAATTCCTCCATTATGTCAAGCGCAAGGCTGGGCCTCCCGGGCCTGTCCCGGTGTAAAAAACCGACCGCCGGGTCCAGCCCCACCGATTCAAGGGCGGAGCGAACATCGTGCATTACAAGGGTATACAAAAAGGACAAGAGGCAGTTCACCTTGTCCAGGGGTGGCCGACGGCTCCTTCCATGAAAGGAAAAGTCTTTCTTCTGGGACGTTATCAAATGGTCAAATACGCTGAAATACATATTCGCGGCATCCCCTTCAATCCCGCGAACTGCATCCAGGGATTTCTCCAGAGCCAACGATTTCAGAGAAGCCGCGAGCCGCTTCGACGCATGTTGAATTCTGTCCGCACCCGGCTTATCACCATGATCTCTCAAGGCCCGCCCCAGAACCGTCCGGCAATTGCAAATCTTGCCTGTGATCACCGATCTTGCCATTTCGGCGGATGTATCCGGATCATCCGCACGCCGATATTGCTCCCTTCGCAAGAGAACATTTCCGGAAACCGGCCCCTGAACCCGCGCCAGGAACCGCCCATGCTCGGACAGAAAGCTAATCGCCACATCGCGTTCGGCGCAAAACCCCATTAAAAACGGGCTGCACCCTACGTTTCCAAAGCAGACAATCCCGCCAATTGTATGAATCGGAACACGCAGCCGGACTTCTTTTTCTACTTTTACTACGGCTGTTTCCCCTTCTTTCGCGAGATACGCACCTTGCGTCGTTACAAAAAGCGTGTTGAGATGTCGTTTCATAATTCCCTCACCACTCCTGACAAATACCGTTTCACAGATTTTCCCTTACCGGCTGTTTTGGGCAGGCACATACCGGCCAGCGAACAAGAGTCACACTTCTTTGCGTAGACCGCGCCTGGTGTATGCCCGGATGCAATTAGCCCGTGCAGACGCATCGCTGTTTCTTCCGTCAATTTCCTCAGTGTGTCGTCTAAAACAACATCCGTCCGGCGGCGATTTTTTCCATAAAAAAGCGCGCCCTCGGGCACCTCGGTGTTCAGCATCTCTTCAAGACAGAGTGCTTGGGCACAAAGCTGAACCTTATCACTGTTATCCTTCTTCGGCTTGCCCCGTTTGTATTCCACGGGAAAGGGTTGCCAAGAGCCATCCGCCTGGCGGTGGAATTCGACCACATCCGCCTTCCCGATCAGCCCCAGCCGCAATGAGCGAAGAGGCATGCCATGCTCGATACGAATCCTGCCCCTCGATTCCCGATTCTCCGCGTGAACATGCTCGTGCATGACCCTGCCTTCCGCAGTAAACAGATTCTCCGCCCATGCCTGCTCAATATGGATCAGGGCACACTGCCGCTCGCAGAAAATAAGATGCTGCAAAGCAGAGATTGGAAGAAGATCGTCTTCGGTGTACATTGCTACCCCTTGTTGTCTAATTTAATGTTTTATATGGTATTTTAATCCCTCTTGGGGTTAATCCCCCGCCGTTTGCGGGATAGTTCATTCCTTCTCGCTCAGCTGTTTCCGTTTCTTCCGGGTAATGCCCAGATAATTCTCGGGAGAAACAACCCTTTTGTGGGTTTTTGTTCCAGGTCTTTTCTCGCCTTCCCGGCAACCTCCCCACCCTTATGAGCAGCACGCTTGTTTTCCTGAAAGCCCTTTGCATCATCCACCCGCGTTATCTCAGTCGTAGCCGCCTCTCCAAGCATGGAAAAAATCAATTCAAGATCCGTCATATGGTCCCTGAGATTTTACCGAATTAGCCCCTTAAGTTTTTTATGTTCGCCAGGAGTAACGCCAAAGGCGGCCTTTGCAATTTCGGCGGTTAGAATCGCATATTCCTTCTCGCGCTTTACCTCCCTTTCTTTCCATTCGTCTGTAAGCTCCTCCCTGATGGCGATGCCGCGCATCCGCTTCTCAATCCAGTCATCAGAATAGCCTTTCGCCTTATACAGAGCGCGGGTTCTTTTGGTTGCCAGTTCGGGGTCCTCTATCTCCTGAACCCGCTCGTAGCCGACCTTTGCCATCCAGCGCTTGAATGGCTCCGCCTTATGGGATGGAATGGACTGAATAATGCGGAAGATGCCCTCGGTGTTAGCGCAATTGACCTTTTGGTTTCCTCCAGGAGTCTCTATCAAAGGGAGGTGGCAATTTGCCCCCATCCTTTTGACAACTCCTTGTCACGCCGCCGCATATCTTTAATATAACCGGGTGGATTTGCTGAGCCAGTCAACACACTGACCACATCAGCTATTACAAACCACCACTCATTGTTATGAATCGTCTTCCTGATTTCCTTACCTCTGAAGACAGCTATGCTTGTTTCGATCACCCCTCCTGTCAATCAAGAATCAATATCTTCCTGGCTCTACAGTCGCCCCGAACAAGTTTCGGATGCCATGCAGTCCTCGGTTACACCACAGGCATAATTTTGTTTGCCGCATCGCCTGCATGGCTGGACATGTCCCCTTTTTAACATGCCAGCTTCCTGTATGGTTACAGCATTTCATTTGCTTCAACGCCTAAGACTTTTACCTTAGTTTTTATATCCGCAACGTCAATCTTTGTATAATCAGCAAAAGAACGTGGGGGCTTGTCTTTATTGATCAATTCAAGATTTACCAATTCAAATAATTTATGCGCAGGTGCACATCCTAATTTTGCTTGTTCAATTTTTTGCTTTTCATCTGCACCGGTTCCAATATGTTTAAACACGATCAATTTTTGAGCGTGCATTCCGGTTCGAGCAGCAGCGGGATCTTGGTCAAACATATTCATCAAGGCTGACCACAACAGCTGTAAATCATCCTCTGAAAAGGAAGTTTGATTTGCCAGATGTGCAGAAACATATCCATGAACCCGATACAATCCATAAGGAACTATTGATTTTCGAGCACCCAACCCTTTTTGATCAGGGTCATCTACACTTACCGCAGCAGTCCGCGACATGGGTATTTCCTTACCCACAATTGAATCAATACTTTCCGCAAATCCAAATTGGACGGGTCCTCTAATCTGTCCACATCGCATATCGCCAGTGGACATAACTGCTCCAAACGTACGCACATCAAAAAAGTTTTTGCACATCCACTGAGCCGCTTTTTTCTGCTTTGAATCAATAAACAGTTCACGGAGCTTTGCTTTTGCGGCGGGCGATGGCAGCTTCGTGTTCTTGGCATCTTCCTTTTTGATTTTCTCTTTCAGGGCTTTCACCTTTTTCTCTGTTTCTTCCAGTTCAGATAGAGACAAGACCAAGCATGGTCGCTCGCCTTCATCAGAAAAAGCGATTCCATCAGGGTATGCTTCAAAGGTTTTAAACTCATCTACCAAATCATCGGGAACAATCATCTGGATCGTTTCATTTTCAATCGCCAAATGTGCGCGTTTATGATGCTCGGAAAGAAAAGCTCCTTCTCTCACATGAATCTCATAAGGAGCCTGGTTGTTTTTTGTGATATCAACATAGTTTCTAATCTTCCGTTTCAGGCAAACATCCGTAACTAATCCTTTTCCGGTTTCATAGTCCTGACGAGGAGCGTTCCCGGCATCTGGGTCCCCATTTGGATTTCCGTTTTTTACATCAAACAGATAAACAAACTCATAGCGATTTTTGATAGCGTTACTCATTGGTTTTCTCCTTTTTCTTCAGTTGAATTTCCTAAATCGTTTTCCTTTTTCGCCCACAAATATGCACGGGCAGCATCGGGATATTCGCCATTCCAGATATCCCGTTCTTCGCGTGTCATCCACAACCATTTGCGCATTTGATGGTATCCCAAAACAAACATTCCCTGTTGCTCTTGAGAAAGATATGCAGGAAATCCATTCTCATAAACGGCTTTTGGCTCTTCTGTTTTTTTCAAAGAAACATCAAACTGGCTGCAAATTTGGTCAATTAATCGTTCCAAATTAAATATTTGTCCTTTGTTTTTTGATTCGTCTTTAGCCTTTCGTGCATGATGTCGTGCGTTTCTAAGTAGACTTCCAAATACGCTTTTAGGAGATGCAGAGGCTCCAGAAAAATAACGATCGATGATACTCGCATTAACGCTACCCAGGGCCTCAGTCTGTAGTTTTTCCAATACGGACATAAGTTGTCCGAGCAAATACCCCTTATCTGTACAGGTTGGATTCATTTTTTCTAACACCTCCTCTTGTTTTAATTCTTTCCTGCATTTCCGATTTAGATACGCTTTAATAATGGCCGCTCGGGAATCGTTCCAATTCTTTACAAACCAGCCCTTGTTCTCGTCCTTCTCCTTCCCTAATTCAGCTCTATAACGCAAAATTGCCCGGCTAAATGCCGGTTGTGGAAACAATAGTTTTTTGTCAATTGATGCCCGGTAGAACTGTGCGCCGATAGCAGAAGGAATGCCTTCTTTCCGGCGGTCTTTTGGATCAGCAAGCGACTCAAGCAATAAAGGCAGCGAAAAGCTTTCAGAATGTCTTCCTCTTTTAGGTGCAGGACAACAACGCTCAATTCGCAAGTCTGCAAAGTATTGTGCCAGGCTATCCACTACATGTTGTGTGTTCGACTCTATCCAATCCCTTACCATCGCCCGTCCCTGGCCACCAGATAGAACCAAGGAGTAGAATTCATCTGGTTTGTCCAATTTATAGGGGATGCCTTTCCAAAGGCTTTTATACATCTCCGCAACTTGCGCCGGTTTCGCCTCTACCTTTTCTTCATCCACCTCAATGGCCAAACCAAAGGAATCGGACAACTCGCTTTTGTTCCGCGTCCAATAACAAACCACAGTATCTGAGCTTAAATGCACATTTTGCTTCGATAAGGTCTGATTCGTATCTTGCGGGTCGGGGTAATTAGGATGCAAAAGACGGTTCAGGGCTGTCATGGAGAAAAGTGCACCCTCTGAAGAAATTGCAGCATTGGCAACCGCCGAATTTGTTTTTTCCTTCCATCCATAACTTTCAAAAGCAGAAGAATTGTATGAAACGAGAGAAATCCCACTGGTGCTCCCTCCTGGCACATTTTTCAATAATGGTATTTTGTAGGCCACAAGTGATTTGCGCCCTGTGATTAAACAAACTTTCCCATTCCCCTCATCTTTGCCGGTTTTAGAACATACCCCTTTCCAATATCTCTTAATTCCTTCCAACTCGTGAACTCGGCAATCATCAAGCGAATAAGAAAAGGCGAATAAATCATTCGTCAAACAACCATCAGGCAGTATGGTCTTCAGACTTTTTTGTGGGTAAACTTTAGCTATTGTTATCTTGTTTATCCGCCTTGTAGCGTCATCCGCTGTTCCTGATTGTGCCTCAGAAAGATTCTTATTCTCAGTGATAAGTTCTGTGAGATTGGAAATGCTGAGAAGTTCATTAGACGCGTCTTTAAGTCGTTCTGGTGTTGCCGTTGCGAGATCATTGCAATCAATGCCATTCTTTTCAAAGACTTCTTGAATCAATTTGTATTCATTCTTGAATTCTTTTTTAAATACGAAACCGTCAAAATCATCCACTAAAAAGTCAGAGGAAACTTTTTTCAGAAGAGAACCCAAAAATAGGGTAACGGCATCCACCGCAGAATTTTTTGTTGCCTTCTGACACTGTTCTATTTGATCATAAAACATCTTTAATCGAGTATATAATTTATCGGCTTCGCGGTTGGCTTTTGGATCAAGCCCTAACGTGTATTCGGATTTATCAACAAAGAAAAAAGCGCGGTCGCCCGAAGTACGAGACCCTTGATAAGGAACAAACATCGGTATTCCCAACATCTTTGGTTTCTTTTTTGACCCTTCGGGAAGCTGTTCCGCTTGTTTCAACGGTTCAATACCCAAAAGCTTACCGCCATCATCCACTCGAATCACCCAAGAGACTGGCTTGCTTTCAAAATCAGGATCAGGCACAAGCTCTTCCCGTTGTGCTAAATCATAAAGCGCTTTCAATATCATTATGATGCCTCCTCTCGACCGATTGGATACAATGGAATTTCCATTTTTCCATTTTCCAATTTTGCATTGAAGAAAAGGGGCGTGTTTTGTCGGGCCTCCACACCTCCGAACTCAACATCCCAAAGCATTAAACCGAGTTCTTTCGATACAGGGATTGACCGCCCTTTTGGGCTTCCTATGGGAGGATGAATTTCAGCAATACACTCCCTGCATCCGAAATAGGGCTGGTGGAAATGCTGGCCTTTTTCCAAACGACGCGAAAACATGTCGATAAATTTGAAGATATTGTCCTCCGGCCCAGCTTTGTCCGTAAGCGTGAAAAAGGCCTCGAACTGATAGTCTACATTCCGTAAAGCCACCGTATTTCGCTGCGCCCTGTCAGGCTCTACATTTATTCCATATATCCCGTGTGTAAATTCTCTCATGCCACAATCCATCATCCGTCCTGAAGGCATTATACTTTTACTATTTAGTTCATTCCGCTTGATCGCATTAAAGCATATTTCATTGAACACATAGATCCGCTCCACATGCCACTGAATGGCTGGCTTCCAGCAAATCGCTTCAAATATTCCGCGAACAGCTGAAGGGGTTGGAACCTCATAACTCACCCGTTCTGTTTTGAGTTCAGGCCGCGTAAATATGGCAAGCGGCCCTTTTGCCCGAAGGCTCAATGTCGGGCCTCTCTTTTTTTTCATAGTTCCTCCCTTTTAGTCTTAAACATTGAATTTTGAATAATCAGGAAAAAGATTTCCTTCAGACACATCCAACCCAAATCGTTCATCATAAAGCCGTTCATATGGTGGCGATAAATACCAGAACGCTTTCTCATGTATAGATCCAAGTGCGCCTACGTTATTCAGAGCCTGAAACTCTTGAGAATATATTTGAACAATAAATGGTTGAAGTGATCTGAAGTCATCCCTCGATGGTTTGAATTTAGCCCGGACAATCTCCAGTTTGTTATATGCATCTTTGTAAGGAACAACGACGGGATATGTAGCGCTGTCAATCATACGGAAACGCTTTGCGACTTCAGGAAAATCCAGACTTGCGCGGGCATTTTGAACCCCTGCCCCATCCAGTTGAACACCAGAATAAAACAAGCGAAAATATGTATCATAAATAGCGGGGGACGTTAAATCCAACGAACCATCATCGCCCCGCAAAACGCCGTCAGATTCACTGGAATTAAGCAAACTTTCCATAATGCCCTTTCCCAAGCGCAAAACTCCAGCCGGAGGTTCTGTTGGTGCGCGAAAGACAATTAGGCGACCTCCATTAACATCGTTGCCTTCGCGGTTACAACGCCCTGCCGTCTGTGAAATACTGTCCAGACCGGCCAAGGCCCTGAAAACGACAGGGAAATCAATATCTACCCCCGCCTCGATTAATTGGGTACTTACTAACCGAACAGTTGACGATTCATTTTTCAGCAACTCTGTTACTTTTTTAAGAATATCTTTTCGGTGCGAAGGGCACATGGATGCTGAAAGATGATAAGTCTCCTCGGGCAACAAACCAGCAAGCACTCGGGCATCTTTACGCTTATGTGTGACCACCAAAACACGTTGCATATTTTCTTTTAGGATACGTTCCGAAATATCTGGATATGCTACTGCGTTGCCTGTTTCCCATTCAATGTTCACACGAGCTAAATCTCGCGACAGCTTCATTACGTTCGGAATAATTTCTTTCACCTCATCCAACCCGCGCATAAATGATTTGCGCTTCTTCAAGGCTGGCTGAGTCGCCGTCGAAAGAACAATTGAACACCCGTAATGTTCTCTCAATTCCCGCATTGCATCCAATATCGGATACAACAACCCCGGAGGCAACGATTGCACTTCGTCCAAAACAATAACGCTTCTGGAAATGTTATGAAGTTTCCGAAGTCTGGAATTTTTGTTTGCGTACAACGATTCAAAAAATTGAACATTCGTTGTGACGATGACAGGTGCATCCCAATTCTCTGCTGCGAGTTGATTTCTTTCCGTGTCTTTTTCAGGATCAAGATTTGAATGATGCTCAATTACGTTTTCGCGTCCAAAAACTTCTGCGTAAACGGATGCATTTTGTTCGATAATGCTTGTATACGGGATCACAACAATCACACGTTTCATCTTATTTTCTACAGCATGATTTAAAGCAAAGGACATCCCGGAAAGTGTTTTTCCGCCACCCGTAGGAACCGTTAATGAAAAGAATCCGGTGTTGGCAATTGCAGACTCTCGACAAGCATCAAGCACACTTTTTCTTTGAGCATTGACGAGTGTCCAATTATTTTTTGCAGCGTTAGAAACTTTTGCATCAATATATGCATCCAGTTTATTTCTAAGCTCCTCAATCGAAGGAAACTCCGGTCTTTTCGGTGTATCCGGATCTCGCTTTTCAGCATCAAGCCAATCAGCATCAACCAGGCAGGAATGAAGCATTCGTATCCAAAATTCCAAGCTTCTTTTCCACTCATTTATTTTGTTTTCTTCAGCGCTAACATTTGGCGGAATCAGCCACTCGGGCCACTCAGGAAGTTTTCTATCCAACAAATCACTCGGAGTATTTTTGATGGCGTCGCGTACCAGTTGTGTCGCACCGACTAATCGTCTTTTAAGCGCTTCGCTATTTTGCAATCCGGTATGATGACAAGTAATTGTAAGCTGTAAGGCCAATTTACGAAGAGAGTCATCAAATTGATCTGTTGCGTATCGTCCGCCTACAACGGCATGCTCAATACGTTGTCCACCTTCAAGCATATATCTCTGAAAAGTCTCCATGAACTTTCCCAAGTCATGCCAATCACCTAATAATGCGCCCCACGCTTCACACCCAAATTCTTTGGAAAATAAAAATGCGTTATTCCTAACACCATCAATATGCGTCATCAGCTTCTGAACCTTGTTCCCATCAGCATAAAAATCCATTTGTCTCCCTTCCTACATCATGCCACAGCCCCGCCAAGTAACCCCAGTTCCCAGCATCAAATGCGTATCGGGACGCCCTTAAAATTTTCAAAAACTCATTCTAATAGCTGATAATTGTTTTCGCGAGCGATGCTCTGGCCCCTCTCCACTGAGTATCCAACCCCGGCAACGCTCATCCCTAAACGCCTGGCTAATTCTGTAAGGGAAATTCCGATCATGAACCGAGAACATAATCCACTGCCAGGGTCGATTTTTCTCACCCATTAACACGCTATACCAATTGAATATTTTAAGGGCGCCCCCCTGCAAGCGGGGAAGTTCAAAGGAATGATCGGAATAGGAATACCCCCGGTGAACGTGATCATACTCCAAGGGGGCACTCAGTCGATCCCGCAGGAACTCGATGTCCCGTTGCGCGGTTCTGGATGATCCTTCGAATTGTTTTGCCAGAGAGCCAGCGTTGGGATATTTTTCCAATTTCACCTTGCCATCAAACCACTGAAAGCGCTCAGATATCAGATGATTTGTCATTGCTACTCCTTTATCCAATTGCGCCCTGCCCGATTCAACCGACGGCACGCATCCCTCCATGCAATCAACCGGCCGGATGTATCGATAGCTGCATGGTCTTCTCCTTACGAATGGGAGCCGGCTTTGATCTGCATGCACAACATGCGTTCAGGAAAAATAAAACAAGTGGGAGATCTGCTTCAGGAAGTAATAAAGAATAGATTTGTTATATATGACTGCCAGAGATTGTCAAGTGCGTATCGGGACGCCCTTAAAATTTTCAAAAACTCATTCTAATAGCTGATAATTGTTTTCGCGAGCGATGCTTTGGCCCCTCTCCACTGAGTATCCAACCCCGGCAACGCTCATCCCTAAACGCCTGGCTAATTCTGTAAGGGAAATTCCGATCATGAACCGAGAACATAATCCACTGCCAGTGGTCGATTTTTCTCACCCATTAACACGCTATACCAATTGAATATTTTAAGGGCGCCCCCCTGCAAGCGGGGAAGTTCAAAGGAATGATCGGAATAGGAATACCCCCGGTGAACGTGATCATACTCCA